>PTKB01000014.1 GCA_002937555.1 Alphaproteobacteria bacterium MarineAlpha10_Bin2
ACGAGTAACCGTCCCGGGAAGAAGAGCGCCGCCACGTACCGGTCGTCACCCTCAGTGTCTTTGGCCGCGATGGCGTCGAGCTGGGCGCGGCGCTCGATCACGATACCCAGCGCCCGGCACAGCATGACGAAATCGCGGATGGTGCAGGGATGCAAATTCGGCGTATCGAACCATTCGGTCGCGTGCGCGCCCATATCCGGGATACGGCCGCGGAACAGCAAGTGAAGGCGATGTCGCCAAAATCCCGAATTGGGTATAGAGACGATGGCGCGCCGCCCGACGCGCAACAGCTCGAGCAGAATCTCGCGCGGCCGATGAAGGGCCGGGAGCGTGAGGCTGAGAATGACGTAATCGAAAGCGCCATCGGGATAGTCATAGAGATCGGTTTCGGCGTTGCCCTGGATGACCGAAAGTCCGCGGCCGACACAGGCGCTGACACCCTCCTGGCTGATCTCCACCCCACGGCCATCGACATCTTTCTCGCGGCTCAACAGCTCCAGCAGCAGACCGTCACCGCAGCCGACATCGAGCACGCGGGTGCCGGGCGCCACCATTTCGGCGATCAGCGTCAGGTCCGGGCGATCTATACTTGCCGAAAAGCCTTGTGACCTGGTCATTCGCTTTCAAGCCCGCGCAGCTTCGCCGCGCCGGTGAGAAAGCCACCCAGGGTTTCGAACATTTTCGGCTCGTCCAGAAGGAAGGCGTCATGGCCCTTGTCGCTTTCGATCTCGACGAAACTGACATTGGCGGCGACGGCGTTGAGCGCGCGTACCATGTCACGGCTTTCCGAGGTCGGGTAAAGCCAATCGCTGGTAAAGGAGATTAGGCAAAAGCGCGTCTCGACGCCCTTGAAGGCATTGGCGAGAACCCCGCCATGCTCGGCCGGGAGATCGAAATAATCCATCGCCCGGGTGATGTAGAGATAGGAATTGGCGTCGAAGCGTTCGACGAAGCTCATTCCCTGATGGCGCAAATAGCTCTCGACCTGGAAATCCGCATCGAAGCCGTAGCTGACTTCCGACCGGTCCTGGAGCGCACGGCCGAATTTGCGGTGCAGCGCCGCCTCCGAGAGATAGGTGATATGTCCGGCCATGCGCGCCACCGCGAGGCCGCGCACGGGAAAGCTGTCGCCGGCGAGATAGCCGCCTTCGGTCCACTCCGGGTCGGCCATGATCGCCTGCCGGCCGACTTCGTGAAAGGCGATGTTCTGCGCCGAATGGCGCGCCGCCGCGGCGATCGGAATGGCGGTAAAGCAGCGCTTGGGATGGCTCACCGCCCATTGCAGCGCCTGCATGCCGCCCATCGAGCCGCCGATCACGCTGAACAGCTGATCGATTTCGAGATAATCGAGCAGCATGGCCTGCGCTTCGACCATGTCCTTGATGGTGATGACGGGAAAATCCAGGCCGTAGCTGTGATTGGTTTTCGGATTTATTTCCTGCGGGCCCACCGTCCCCATGCAGCCGCCCAGAACATTGGCGCAGATCACAAAGTAACGCTCCGTATCGAGCGTCTTCCCCGGGCCGACCATATGCTCCCACCAGCCGCTCTTGCCGCTGACCGGATGCGGCCCGAGCACGAACTGATCTCCGGTCAGGGCATGACAGACGAGAATCGCGTTGGACTTTTCGTCGTTCAGCGTGCCGTAGGTCTGATAGGCCATGGAGAACGGCCCGAGCTCGGCCTCTGAATCCAAGCGCAACGGCTTGTCGCCGCCCAGCTCCACTCGGAATCCGTCGGGTGAGTTGGCTGGACCAAAATCCATCGCGAAGGATTGGCGATCAGTCATCTTGCCGTTCTCTTTTGTCGATTTGTCGTGTTTCCGCCGCTGGCGGAATATATGCGCTCCGGTATCCCATTCGCCAACAAGAAACAATCCCAATTACAGAAGCTTACGCCAAGCCGCGTGGGAGGAACAATATTGTGGGCCTGGTTTGGAGGGCGCGACGGGCGGTGGTAGCGTGTCGCCATGTTCGGTTTCTCGGCTCTGTTCGGACGCTCGCGCGAGGTGCGCCGGCTTGACGACGCGTTGCGCGCGGCCGGGTTGCATCCCGCGCTGATGCCGGATGCGGTGAAAATCGCGGCGCTCAAGCTGCTCAAGGAGGACGGCTACGGAGCGAGCCCCGATCTCTCGGCCTGCACCATCGCGGCGGAAATGCTCACTTACTGCATATTGGGAGACCTTGGCTTCGGGGAGGAACAGGGGCGCGGCGCGGCGCGGGCGCTGGAAGCGCGCTTGGAGGCGGCGCTCGCGGCCGGAGATAGCCTCGATGCCCGTCTGATATTGCTCGCGCTGCACGCCGGGATCATCCAGGGCGCGCTCGTCGACCGCTACGATCTCAGCGCCGGCGGTGAATCTTGATACGGCTTACTCACGCCATTATCAATGTTTTCTTTGATTTTGTATCCCGCTTGCACTACCACTTCCCCTTTCCTAATCATCGCCGTGCGGACCTATGGCCGATTCGAAAAAGAGGGCGCCTTCCCTCAATTCTCTTCGCCGCCAGATCGACAAGATAGATGATCGCATCCACGATCTTCTGATGCGCCGCATCGACGTGGCGCGCACGATCGGCGAACAGAAAAGCCAATCCGAAGGCGTACCCTACCGCCCGGCGCGCGAGGCGCAGATCATGCGCCGCCTCGCCGCGCGCCATGACGGCCTGTTCCCGTTCCCCGTCGCGGTGCGGATTTGGCGCGAAATCATTTCCGCCTCCCTTGGCGTCGAAGGAAAGTTCGTGGTTTCGGTCTATGTGCCGGAGCCGCTCGAGACCGGCCTCGCCTATCTCGCGCTGGCGCGAACCTATTTCGGCTCCGAGACTCCGCTGTTGCACGCGCAAACCGAAGCCGGCGTGCTCAGGGCCGTACGCGACGGCAAGGCGGCAGTGGGGGTATTGCCGATCACTTCCGATACCCACACCCGGCGCGCATCCGCCGAGCCGTGGTGGTATACGCTGACCGCCGGCGGCAGCGAGCGGCCGCGTATTGTCGCCACCTTGCCCTGGCTGACGCGCAGCGAAACCGGCAGCGACGACCCGCGCGCGATGGCGGTGGCGCGCCTGGCGCCCGAAGCCTCGGGCGAAGACATTTCCCTCATCGCTTTTGAATCGACGGAAGACATCAGCCGCGACCGCATCCGTAAGGAAGCGGAGAATGCCGGGCTCGCGCTCGATTGGGCGGCGACATGGACGCATGACGATCAAGCGACGCGGTGGCAGCTCGCCGAGATCGACGGATTTATTCCCGATACCGACCCCCGTCTCGACAATTTGGTCAGCGCGTTGGAGAAAGAGGTGACCCGGTTTGTGAATTTGGGTTGCTACGCCAAACCGGGCAATGGGGCGGAGGTTTAGCGGCGCCAGCAACCTGCCGTTTATTACTTGTCATGAACACGCGAACATCTCATCTCACGCCGCGGCCGGGCATCATGGGGATATCGCCCTATGTGGGCGGACGGTCCGCTGTCGCCGGGCGGCAAAACGTTATCCGCCTGGCGTCGAATGAATCGGCGCTGGGGCCGAGCCCGCGTGCCGTTACCGCTTATGAGGCGGTGGGCAATTCCTTGCATCGCTACCCCGACGGTGGCGCCAACGATCTCCGCGCCGCGCTCGGCGAGCTGCATGGTCTGGATGCGGCGCGTATCGTCTGCGGCTCCGGCTCCGATGAAATTTTACAGTTGCTGGCCAAAGCCTATGCTGGACCGGGCGATGAAGTGCTCTACAGCCGGCACGGCTTTCTCGTTTATGGGCTGGCGGCGCGCGCCGCCGGCGCCGAACCGGTGGCGGCGCCGGAGACGGATTTCCGCGCCGATGTCGATGCGCTGCTCGCCCATGTCACCGAGAAAACCCGGATCCTGTTCCTCGCCAATCCGAACAATCCGACCGGCAGCTATCTGACGGAAGGGGAGTTGCGCCGACTGTGGGGCGGGCTGCCGGAGAATATTCTCCTCGTCATCGATTCGGCCTATGCGGAGTATGTCACGGTCGAGGATTACGAAGCAGGCGCCGATCTGGTCGACCGGGCGAAGAATGTGGTGATGACGCGCACTTTCTCGAAGATTTACGGCTTGGCGGCGCTGCGCCTCGGCTGGTGCTACGGCGCGGAGGAAGTGATCGATGTGATGAACCGCATGCGCGGCCCGTTCAACGTCACTGCTCCGGCGCTCGCCGCCGGTTTGGCCGCGGTGGCGGACCAGGACCATATCGCCACGGCGCGCCGCCACAACGACAAATGGCTGAAGCGGCTCGATGCGGAGCTGACGCCAACCGGCATCACGGCGCTGCCGAGCGTGTGCAATTTTTTGCTGCTGCGCTTTCCCGAGGGTGGTAGCCACGATTCGAAGGCGGCGGACGCTTTTCTCACCGCGCGCGGCATTCTGGCGCGCAATGTCGACAATTATCATTTGCCCGAATGTCTGCGCGTCAGTATCGGACGGGACGACGAGATGGACGCATTGCTATCGGCGCTCAAGGAATTCATGGCGTAAATTATGGCTACAGAAAATATTATGTTCGAGCGCGTTGCGCTGATCGGTATCGGTCTGATCAATTCATCCATCGCCCGCGTGATGAAACGCGACGGTTTGGCGGGCGAGATCGTTATCTATTCGCGCCGCCAGAGCACGCTCGAAAAGGCGATGGAGCTGGGCCTCGCCGAACGCGCCGAAACCGACGCCGCGGCGGCCGTAAAGGATGCCGATTTGGTAATTTTGGGTGTGCCGGTCGGCGCCAATGCCGCCCTTGCCGAGGCGATCGGGCCGAGCCTCATGCCGGGCGCCATCGTGACCGATGTTGGCTCGGTTAAAGCCGCCGTCATCCGCGACGTCGCGCCGCATTTGCCCGACGGCGTACATTTGGTGCCGGGACATCCGGTGGCGGGCACCGAACATTCCGGCCCGGAAGCCGGTTTCGCGGATGTCTTTCAAGATCATTGGTGCATCTTGACGCCGACCGAGGGATGCGACCCGGACGCGGTGGAAAAGATCGCCGAATTCTGGCGCCGCGCCGGCTCGACGATCGATATCATGGATGCCGCCCATCACGACAAGGTGCTTGCCATCACCTCGCATCTGCCGCAACTGATCGCCTACAATATCGTCGGCACCGTGCTCGACATCGAGCATGTCACCAAACGGGAAGTGGTGAAATATGCCGCCGGCGGATTTCGCGATTTCACCCGCATCGCGGCATCGGATCCGGAGATGTGGCGCGATGTGTTTCTCAACAACCAGGAAGCCGTCCTCGAAATGCTCGGCCGCTTTACCGAGGACCTGGCGGTCCTGCAGCGCGCCATCCGCTGGGGCGACGACAAGGCGTTGGAGGAGTTGTTTACGCGCACCCGCGGCATTCGCCGCGACTTGATTGACGCCAAACAGATTTAGCGCGGAGTTCTAGTCGAATTTGATCGCCGGCATCCTGGCCACGGCGACCGGGCCGACGAACAGGCCGCCATCCTGGGCGGTCACCGGCACCGAGCGCAGCACCGGCGGGCCGCCGTCTTCCGGTTTATCGGCCAACATGTTGAACGCTACCTTGGCGATGAAGGCGTCGCCGAGGGGGATCATGTTGCTCATGATCAGCGCATCGATCACGTCGCCATAGCCGATGATGTCCGCCGTGAGCGCGCCGATCGGGCGCATCTCGCTGTCGAGCGCGATGGTCCCGGACGATTCGATTCCGAGCGGCCCCCAGCGGACGCGGAAGGAGTTGAGCTCCACTGTGCCGCCTTCGTCACGCCATGCTTTCACCGCCGCACTCGTCTCGCCCGGCGGAAGCTGGCCGAACAGGCTGAGATCGAAATTTAGAAATTCGATCGATTCTCCCATTTCGAAGCCGAAGCCGGGCGGCAGTTGTACGCCTTCAAACTCGACTGCGGCGGTGCCGATCTCGCGCGGCTCCGGCGCGTCCTCCGATTCGGTTTCCGCGAGGCGCTCCGCGCGCGCTCTGAGCCGCTCGACATACGCAAAATCGCCCCCCCACGGGCCGGTGACGGCGATCCGTTTGAGATCGAGCAGGACATTCTCAATGCGCCGCTCGCTATCGAGTTGCAGCCAGGCGCTGCCGTCTTCGACCCGGCCCTGAATGTCGTGCCAGGCGTCGCCGTCGAAATAACGCACATCGTTTTGGCCCCGGAATTTGAGATCGAATTTGTCGAACCGCCAGGGGCGGAAACTGGCGGTCAGCACGTCGCCGCGCCACGCCCAGCCCTGGGCGCTGTTGTCGACCGAGGGATGATCGAGTGAGACTTGGAATTGCAACGGATAGCCGCTCACTTCAGGCGCGCCGGCCTCGACCACGATGCCGCGGGCGCGCTGATCTTCCGCCCATTCGGCGATGCGATCCTCGATTTTCCCCGCCGCCACGAACCAGTAGGCGGTGTAGCCAATAACGGCGATGGCGATTCCGCCAACGACACTGGCGGCAAGCGGTGCAATTTTCATGCGGCCATCTCTCGGCTTGCTCTCACTTCAGCGGGCGCTACACTTCCGGCGCAACGGTAATCTTGCCGCCTATGACAGTGACACGCAAAGACGAAATTTGGGTATTTGCCTACGGCTCCCTGATGTGGCGGCCTGATTTCGCGTTCGTCGAATCGGAGCCGGCGTTGCTGCGCGGCTATCATCGCGCGTTTTGCATCTATTCTCACATTTACCGCGGCTCGCCTGAAAATCCGGGATTGGTTCTCGGTTTGGATGGCGGCGGCTCTTGTGTCGGGCGCGCCTTCCGCCTCGGCGCCGACGTAGCAGAGGACATTCTGGCCGCCATCCATGCTCGCGAGATGATCTATGACGTCTATGTCGCACGGCGCCTGCCGATATCTCTGACAGGCCGGACTGGCAGTCCGCGGGTTGTCGCGCACACTTACGTCGCCGACCGGGCCGGCCCGCAATATGCCGGCAAGCTCGCGCGCGACGTGATGGTCAAACTCATCCGGAGCGGCCGCGGCACAGCGGGGAAAGGGCGGGATTATCTGGCAAATACGGTTCATCAACTCCACCAGCTCGGCCTGACGGACAATGGTCTTACCGCTCTTTTGCACGACGTCAACGCTGACGATTAGCGCCTCAGGCGCATTTCGAATAACCGCATGCCGTGCACACATCGCAGCCCTCCTGCTGAATGACGCCGTACTGAGAACAGCGCGGGCAGGTGCGCAAGCGTTCGCTGGGCGGCGCATCCGCGTCGGCCTCGCGCTCGGCCGCCGGCGCCGCGGCGCGGGCAAAGCCGATGATGCTCAAATGATGCTCGATCACTTCGCCGATGGCGGCCAGAATCGACGGCACATAGCGCCCGTCCATCCATTGTCCTCCGCGCGGATCGAAGACCGCCTTCAACTCCTCGACGACAAACGAGATATCGCCG
Organism: Alphaproteobacteria bacterium MarineAlpha10_Bin2; assembly: GCA_002937555.1. Classification (GTDB taxonomy): domain Bacteria; phylum Pseudomonadota; class Alphaproteobacteria; order UBA828; family UBA828; genus PTKB01. The sequence continues at coordinate 7,362 of PTKB01000014.1, forward strand.
CCGCGCCGGAAGACGGCGCTGATCATGCGTGTCAACGCCACGGTCCAGGCGTAATGTTCGGTGTTCTTGGAATTGATGAAGATCTCGAACGGGGCGCGCCGGCCATCGCGAATGATGTCGTTGATGGTGATGTAGATGGCGTGATCGGACTCGGGCCAGCGAATCTTATAGGTGCTGCCGGGCAATGATTCCGGGCGCTCCAGTGGCTGGGTCATATAGACCACACCGCCTGCCTCATAGGCGTCGCGCGGCTTGGCCGGGGGCTGCTTCAGAGGAAGCTCTTCCTGTATTTCGCCGTCCGTATCGACTTCCGCGCCGGCGGTTTCCATGACCGCGCCGGTGACCGGATTGGGGCGATAGGTGGTACACCCCTTGCAGCCGAGGTCGAAGGCTTCGGTGTAAATATCCTTGAATTCGTCGAAGCCGATTTCCTCGGGGCAATTGATCGTCTTGGAGATCGAACTGTCGATATATTTTTGCGCCAAAGCCTGCACCACCAGGTGATCGGAAGGCCGGAGCTGCTGCGCATCGACGAAATAATCCGGCAACGGCGTGTTTTCGCCTTTCAGCTCGCGGAACAGACGATAGGCATAGTCGGAAACGGTTTCCGCCTTGCGGCTGCCGTCCGGCATCAGCACGTTGCGGCGATAGGAATAGCTGAACACCGGCTCGATACCGGATGAAATATTTCCCGCCAACAACGAGATGGTGCCGGTCGGCGCGATCGATGTGAGGAGTGCATTGCGCGTGCCATGGCGCTCGATTTCGGCGCGGATTTCAGGGCTCAAACCGGTTACCGTTTCGCTCGCCAAATAGGGCTCGGCGTCGAACAGCGGAAAGGCGCCTTTTTCCTCGGCCAGGCGCGCCGAGGTCAGATAGGCGGCGTCGCGCAGCGCCGCCAGCCAGCTTTGCGTGAGCGCGTTCGCCGGCTCGCTGCCGTAACGCGCGCGGCACATGATTAGCGCGTCGGCTAGCCCTGTCACGCCAAGGCCGATGCGCCGCTTGGCAATCGCTTCTTCCCGTTGCGCCTCGAGGGGAAAGCGCGAAATGGAGATGGCGTTGTCGAGCATGCGCACGGAGGTGGCGACGAGCCGGCTTAGCGCTCCAATATCCAGTGCCGCATTCTCCGCGAACGGCGAACGCACTAGGCTGGCCAGATTGATCGAACCGAGCAAGCAGGCGCCGTAAGGCGGTAGCGGTTGCTCGCCGCACGGATTGGTGGCGAAGATTTCTTCGCAATAGTTCAGATTGTTGGCCTTGTTGATGCGGTCGATAAAAATCACGCCGGGCTCGGCAAAAGCGTAGGTCGCGCGCATGATGCGGTCCCACAGTTCGCGCGCCGAAACGGTTTTGTAGCAGACGCCGTCGAAGCTCTGCTCCCACGGCCGGTCGGCCTTGACCGCGGCCATGAAATCGTCGCTCACCAGCACCGAGAGATTGAACATGCGCAGGCGCCCGGGATCTTGCTTGGCCTCGATAAAAGCTTCGATGTCTGGGTGGTCGCATCTGAGCGTGCCCATCATCGCGCCGCGCCGGAAGCCGGCGCTCATGATGGTGCGGCACATGGAATCCCACACATCCATGAAGGTCAGCGGCCCTGACGCGTCGGCGCCGACGCCGACGACCGGCGCGCCCTTGGGCCGCAACGTCGAGAAGTCGTAGCCGATGCCACCGCCCTGTTGCATGGTCAGCGCCGCTTCCTTGAGCTGATCGAAAATGCCCGCCATATCGTCGGGAACGCGCCCCATGACGAAACAATTGAACAGGGTGACGTGACGGTCGGTTCCGGCGCCGGCAAGAATACGGCCGGCCGGCAGGAAGCGGAAATCCTCGAGCGCTTCGTAGAATTCCGTCTGCCAATAGCCGGGATCGTCTTCTGGCGCGGCAAGAGCGCTGGCGACGCGGCGCCAACTATCCTCCATGGTCTTATCCAAAGCGGCGCCATCGCCTTCTTTGAGGCGATATTTCATGTCCCAGATTTGGCTGGAAATGGGAGTCATAAGAGCCATAGCAAACAAATTCTGCCTAATATCCGGTTAACGGGCGGGCGCGCCTGAATGCGGTGAAGCAACCGATCAGTTTAAGGCCTAGAGGTTGCCTGGGTCAAGAAATGTTCCGCTGATGTTCTAGTGCGCGGGGTTGGTTTCGGCCATCAGTTCGTCGGCGGCGTTTTCCATAACTACTTCCAGCTGCGTCATGAATTCTTGGCGCTCGAGGCCGGGATTTATCGGCTCGAGAAAGCGAATGACGATGGTGCCGGCATATTTGCGGAAAGACTGTTTAGGCCAACACAGGCCGGAATTATGCACCACCGGCGTGACCGGCAGGTCGAGTGCGCTGTAGAGCGCCGCGATCCCCGCGCGGTAAGGCAATTTCTTACCCGGCTCGACGCGCGTGCCTTCGGGGAAAATAACCAGGACGCGGCCGGTCGCAATGGATTTTTGCGCGTCCTTGACGAGCTTGCGCAACGATTTGGCGTAGCCGGCGCGATCGATGAAGATCATCTTCATTTTGCGGGCAAACTGGCCGTAGCCGGGGATATAGCCGAGTTCCTTTTTCATGATGTAGACCGGATCGCCCAACAGGCGCAAAAAAATGAGCGTCTCCCATTCCGACTGGTGCTTGGAGGCGATGATCGCGGGACCGGCCGGAATGAACTCGCGTCCGCGGACCTCGACGCGGATGCCGACGATGACGCGAAATATGAAAAAATTGCCTTCGGACCACAGCAGCACGAACCATCTGAACACCGGGCGCGGCGTCAGCAGCATGGGTATCATCACCAAGCCCATGAATATGGACCAGACGTAAAAGCTCACCGTGCAGAGCGCCGAGCGGACGGTGTTCATGGCGGATTGCCTGGCGAGACGGCGCTGCGGAAGGGCATCCGGACGAGCGCCAGAAGATACTTCGCGTATTCGCTCGCTATCAGGCCCGCTGTTCCTCTGTAGCGCCACCAATTGTCGACCCTAACATGTTGCGGAAAGACCGGGTTGGCGATCAATTTAACATCTGGCATGGCGCTGCGAAACTCCAGGATCGCGCGCGGCATATGGTAATTTCCGGTGACCAGACGGAGGCTCCGATAGCCCCGTTCGGCCATCCAGACGGCCGTTTCGGAGGCATTTTCGGACGTGTCGCGGGCGCCGTGGCCGAGTTCGACACAACAAGCAGTCAGATCGTCGGCGCTTTCCCCCACCAGGCTCGCCAGTGTGACGTCATCATGGACGCCCGATATGAAAAGCCGCTCAGCTTGGCCGGCGCGCAGCAATTCCAGCCCGGCGACGAGCCGGCCATGGCCGCCCGTCGGAACGACGATGGCGTCGGTCCGGCCGGAGGGATCGGCGATCGCGCGCGGCACCGCCGCGGCAAAGCTCACCAGGCCGGCCGACCACAAGATGGCCAGCACGAATATGGCGCCGCCGAACATGCGATAGGATATTGTCACGCGCGCAGACCGAACAATTGGGCCGTCATGGCATCTTCGCGAGTTCCCTGAGCGCCGTCAGGCGCGCCGTCACCATGGCGATCAAGGCGGTGGCGACAGGGACGGCGACGAGCAGCCCCCAAGCCCAATGAGCGACAGGAATATCCGGCGCCAATGGCGTTTCCAGGCGCCCGGCGACATGGCGCAGGCCATAAAGCGTGGCCACCGCGAAGACAATGCCGAGCACTCCGCCGCGCAATCCTAACAGCATCGCCTGGCGCTGAAACTGCGCCGCGACATAGCTGTCGCGCGCGCCGATCAGATGCAGCAATTCGATCACATTACGATGGATGGAGATGCCCATCCGCGTGGTGAAGATGACCGTCGCCACGGCGGCGAGGCCAATGAGAACAACAACGGCAATGGCGAGCAATTCCAAAGAACGGCCGAGATCGGCCAAACGGTCGAGCCAAAGCTTAGCGTCATCCACACTGACGCCGGGCATCGACGCCTGCAGGCGAAACGCAAGGGATTCCGCATCGAGGCCGAATCCGGGCGCGATCGCGACATCGATGAGGCGCGGCAGCGGCAAGTCCGCCGGCACATTTCCCGCGCCCAGCCACCGCTCGATCAGATCGATGGTCTCCGATTGGGCGACGACGTGAACATCCGAAACGCCCTCGACCTCGCCCAGCAAGTCCTGCAGTTTCACCAGCCGCGCCGCTTCGCTCTCTCCATCCAGCGGCATAAGCTGCACCGTGAGCGTATCCACTTCGCCGCGCTGCCAGCGCTCCACGGCGGCATGCAAGATCAGCACGCCAGTCAGCGCCAAAACCGCCAAATAGACCATCAGCGCGAAGATCCAGGGCAAGAACCGGCTCGGTGCGTCGCGCCCGAGCGGAACCACGGCGGGAACGCGGCGCGCCATCTCAGCTCGCCTTGCCGATCGGCGGATCGACACGCAGCTCGCCGGAGCCGAGCGTCATCACAGGATGGGGATTGCGCGCCACCATATTCTGATTATGGGTGGCGATGACCACCGTGGTGCCAATCCGGTTCAGTTCCTCGAACAGACGAAGCAGGCGTTGGCCGAGCGCTTCATCGAGATTTCCGGTCGGCTCGTCGGCCAATAACAGGCGTGGGCGGGTGATGACGGCGCGAGCGATGGCGACGCGCTGTTTCTGCCCGCCGGACAGCGATTCGGGGAGCGCATGGATATGATCTGCGAGACCGACCCAGGCCAGCAATTCGGACACATGTTCCTGTACTTGCGATTCTTTGGCGCCGGCGACGCGAAGCGGCAAAGCGACATTGTCGAGCGCCGAAAGATGGGCCAGCAAGCGGTAATCCTGGAAAACCACACCGATTCCGCGCCTGAGATCCATCAATTCCTGACGCCGCGCCAGCATGACATCGGCGCCGAACATAGAGATCAAGCCGCGCGACGGGCGGTGCGCGAGATACATCAGGCGTAGCAACGAGGTTTTTCCGGCGCCGCTCGGCCCGACGAGATAGCGGAATTCGCCGGCATTGATCTCGAAGGTGACGTCGTGCAGCACCTCGGGTCCCATGCCGTAGCGCATCCCTACATTTTCGAATCGAACCACGCGTGAAAGCCTCCAGGCCCTGAAATAGCCGCCGGATCGGCGGTCGTCCAGCATTCTACATGCAGGCCGGGATGTTTGCGCAATGGCTATGGAGAGGAAGCACGATCGGCGGTACAATGCGGACGAATCGGCATCCGCCAACGCATACAACAACAATTGTTTGATTAATACGCATGATTGTCAGCTGCCCGTCCTGCGCGACGCGCTATCTGATCGATCCCACGGCACTGGGCGGGGAGGGGCGCACGGTTCGCTGCGCCAAATGCAGCCATACGTGGCACGAGCAGCCACCCGCAGATATGCCGAAACGGGTCGATATCCTGCCGCCTAACGGCGAACCCAGGCCGATTCCGTTCGGCTCGAATTTGCCCGCCATCGTGGCGCGCCGGCGGCGCGCGAACCGCCTGGGCTGGCTTGCCGTGGCTCTGGCGGTGATCATTATTGTTGTTGGCGGCATCCTCGCGCGCGGGCCGATCGTCGACGCCTGGCCGCCCGCCGGCAAGCTTTACGCGGCGATCGGCTTGGGCGCGGAAAAGTTGGATACAACTGATCTTAAGTTCCGCAATATCGCGCAAGGGCAGGTGGTGGAAGGTGGCGTTCCCATCCTCGTGATAAGCGGAAGAATATTCAACGAAGCGGACGACAGCCGGGCGGTCCCGCCGGTCCGCATCGGTTTGCTGGACGCCGCCGATGTCGAATTGCGTCACTGGACCTTTGCCGCCGAGCAAAACGAGTTGCAAGCGAAGAGCTACACCCAGTTCAAAACCCGCCTCATCAGCCCGCCAAAGGGCGCCGTTAGCCTACGCATCGGTTTCGCCGGTGACGAAGCAAACTAAGACAGTATCGTGGCCCGTATCCTGATTGCCGAAGACGAAGAGGCCGTGCGGACATTCCTGATCCGCACCTTGGAAAGCCGCGGCCATGAGGTGAAGGCCGTAGCTGACGGCGTGCAAGCGCTGCAGACGCTGCAAAAAAACAGCTTCGATATGTTGTTGAGCGACATCGTCATGCCCGAGTTGGACGGCATCGCGCTGGCTTTGAAAGTGAGCCGGGACTGGCCCGACATGCCGATCGTTCTCATCACCGGTTACGCCGAAGAGCGCCAGCGGGCGCACAATCTAGAAGCGCTGGTACACAGCGTCGTGTCCAAACCGTTCGACTTGGAGAAAATCTGCGGTGTTGTAGACGAGGCGCTGGCGGCCAGCATAACGCCAGTCTAGGGGCCGCTTATCCAGTCCGGCACATGGTCGCGCGCAAGGAGGGCGTCATAATCGAGGCGCGGGCGGATCAAAGCGGCCTCGCCGCCATGCACCATCGCCTCGGCTGCCGGCGGCCGGCTGTTGTAGCTTGACGACATCACCGCGCCATAGGCGCCGGCGTCACGCACTGCGATAAGATCTCCGGCGCGCAGTTCAGGCATGGCGCGGTCGGTAGCGATGACATCGCCGCTTTCGCAGACGGGACCGACGATATCGACCGGCGCTTCATCGCCGGGACGCGGCGCGACGGACTGAATATCGTGCCAAGCGCCGTAAAGCGCCGGTCGCAGTAGATCGTTCATCGCCATATCGACGATCACGAATTGCTTGTTGCCGTTCTCTTTGACGCGAATGACCCGGGCCAGCAATAGACCGGCGGGACCCACCATCCAGCGCCCCGGCTCAAGCGTGACCGCGGCTTGCAAATCGCGCCCGGTGCGCTGCACCAACGCGCCGTATTCATGCAAATCCACCGGCGCATCAGCGCCGTAGGAGATGCCAAGCCCGCCGCCAAGATCGAGGCGCGAAACGCTATGTCCTGTTGTCCTGAGGCGGCGGCAAAGGTCGCCGAGGCGGGAAAACGCGGCTTCGAACGGCGAGAGGGAGGTCAGTTGCGAGCCAATATGGATCGCCAGGCCCACCATATCGACGCCGTCCATAGCGGCGGCGCGGGCATAGAGCGCCTCGGCCCGGTCGAAAGTGATGCCGAACTTGTCCTCGGCCCGGCCGGTCGAAATTTTATCATGGGTCTTGGCGTCGACATCCGGGTTGACGCGGAGCGAGACCGGTGCGCGCACGCCGCGCGCCACGGCAAGCGACGCCAGCAGGTGCAATTCATCTTCGGATTCGACGTTAAACTGGCCGATGCCGGCGTCGAGCCCGTCGGCCAATTCGCCACCGGTCTTGCCAACGCCGGCAAAGACGATCTTGGCCGGCGCGATATCCACCGCCAGCGCGCGGCGAAGCTCACCGCCGGAGACGATATCCGCGCCAGCGCCGGCGCCGCCGAGACAGCGGACCACCGCCAGATTGTCGTTCGCTTTAAGGGAATAACACACCAGGGCATCGCCGACGGCCTGGCGAAACGCCCGGAAACGATCGATCAGCGCGGCGCTCGAATAGACGTAGCACGGCGTGCCGAATTGCTCTGCCAGTTGGCTGAGCGCGACATCCTCGGCGAACAGCTCGCGTCCGCCGGCGCCGTCCCGGTAGGTAAAATATTCCATGTCGTCTATGTCCGAAATGAGGCTGCGGTCAGACAATCTGGTGGGGCTGGGCCAGGGCGGATTCCTGCGGCGGCGCTTCCAATGCGCCCCTCTTGCCGCACCCGGCCATCGCCACCACCAACCCGAGGGCGGCGAGAATCGTCATTAGCAGGCTGAGCTTGCGTATCATAGGAAGCGCTCCCGCGCGCGCGCCACTTGCGCCCGCACCTGACTGGGCGCAGTGCCGCCATAGCTGGCACGGCTCTCGACGGCGCGTAAGGGATCCAACACGTCGCGCGCCGATGCCGCGATCCGCGGCTCGACGGCTTGCAGCTCGTCCAGCGACAGCTCTTCCAACCGGCACGACAATTCATCGGCGCGGCGAACCACGCGCCCCACGACGTGATGCGCCTCGCGAAACGGCATACCAAGCTCGCGCACCAGCCAGTCCGCCAGTTCGGTCGCTGTGGCGTGGCCCTCGCCGGCGGCGTCGGCCATGGCTTTCGCGTCCACTTGCAGATCGCGGATCATGCCGGCCGAGGCGCGGAGACAAAGCGAGAGAGAATCAAAAGCGTCGAACAAGGGCTCCTTGTCTTCCTGCATGTCCTTGGCGTAGCTCAGCGCCAATCCCTTCATCACCATGAGGAGCGCCACCAACGCGCCGGTGATGCGCCCGGTTTTCGCGCGTACCAGTTCCGCCGCGTCCGGGTTGCGTTTTTGCGGCATGATCGAGGAGCCGGTACTGAACCCATCCGAGAGGCGGATAAAGGCGAACTGCGCGCTCGACCAGATGACCAGTTCCTCGGCCAGGCGCGACAGATGGGTGGCGGCGATGGCGGCGGTGCTGAGCGCTTCGAGGGCGAAGTCGCGGTCCGACACGGCATCGATGGAATTGGCAGCCGGGCGGTCGAATCCGAGCGCCGCGGCACTTGCCTGGCGGTCGATCGGGAACGAGGTTCCGGCCAGCGCCGCGGCGCCGAGCGGGCATTCGTTGAGCCGGGTCAAGCAATCGCCGAGGCGGCCGCGGTCGCGGCCGAGCATCTCCACATAGGCCAGCAAATGATGGCCGAAGGTTACCGGCTGGGCGGATTGCAAATGGGTGAAGCCCGGCATTACCGTCGCCGCATGCTCCTCGGCGCGGTCGATCAGGGCGGCCTGAAGCTCGCGCATTTCGGACTCGCTCCGGGTCAGTGCGTCGCGCACCCAGAGGCGGAAATCCGTCGCCACCTGGTCGTTGCGCGAACGCGCCGTATGCAGGCGGCCGGCGGCGGCGCCGATCAATTCGCCGAGGCGCGCTTCGATATTCATGTGGATGTCTTCCAATTCGCTTTTGAAGACGAACCGTCCGTCGGCGATTTCATTTTCGATTCTGTCGAGCCCGTCCTGAATCTTGGCGCCGTCTTCGGCCGGGATAATGCCCTGGGCGACGAGCATTTCGGCATGCGTTTTCGACGCTGCGATATCCTGGGCGTAGAGCCGGCAATCGAAATCGATCGAGGCGTTGATCGCCGTCATGAGGTCATCGGGTGCCGATTCGAAACGCCCGCCCCAGACGGTATTCACACCCTGCTTGGCTTTTGGGTTGCCGCTCATGTTCCGATTCCGCGTTGGCGTCTTGCGCCGATTTCGGGGCGACTCGGGCCCCATCCGTTCCGCACGCGCGCATAATGGCGCTATTTGATCACCGATCAACCGTTTCGTTGCTTATTCCGCCGCCGGGGCGTCTTCTCGCAAAAACTCGACGAGACCCTCGGCGACCTTGTCCGGCGGCAACAGGGATTCGATCGAGCCGCGATAATCGCCGTCGGGTCCGAGCAAATAGGTATGAGCGGAATGGGCAAATGTATAATCGCTGTCTTCTTCCCCTTCCTCTTCTTCTTCCTTGATGCGGATGACGCCGAACGCATCGAGGATGCGGGCGATTTCCGTTTCCGTTCCGGTGAGGCCGATGATCGCGGGGTGAAAATTTCCCACATATTCGGCAAGAACGGCTGCGCTGTCGCGCGCCGGGTCGAAGGAAATGAACAACGCCTGTACCTTTTCGGCCTCGGCGCCGAGCCCGTCGAGAACTTCGGCCAGCAGTACCAATTCCATTGGGCACACATCCGGGCACCAAGTGTAGCCGAATTGAATCAGCATGTAGCGGCCACGAAAATCCTGTTCGCTCACCTGCCTTCCGTCATGCGCGGTTAGCGAAAAATGCATGATCTCATTATTGGTTTGCGCACGGACGCCGGAACTGCCGACCGACAGCAGGGCAAACAGCAAGATCCCGGTCGCCAGATAAAAAGATATTTTCAGGGATAGCCGCATGATCCGTTAGCGCGACCTCAGACCGGAATTACCGCGTCGGGACGGGCTCTTCACCGGAGTAATCGTAGAAGCCGCGGCCCGTTTTGCGGCCCAGCCAGCCGGCCTCGACATATTTGGCGAGCAGCGGACAGGGACGGTATTTGCTATCGGCCAAGCCCTCATACAGCACCTGCATGATGGCGTGACAGGTATCGAGGCCGATGAAATCGGCGAGCTGCAACGGCCCCATGGGATGATGCGCACCGAGGCGCATGGCGGTATCGATGGATTCCACCGTGCCGACACCTTCATAGAGCGCATAGATCGCTTCGTTGATCATCGGCAACAGGATGCGGTTGACGATGAAGGCCGGGAAATCCTCGGCCATCGCGGTCTTCTTGCCCATTTTCACCGCGACTTTACGCACCTGCTCGTAAGTTTCTTCATCCGTGGCGATGCCGCGCACCAACTCGACAAGCTCCATCATCGGCACCGGGTTCATGAAGTGCATGCCCATGAACAGGCCTGGCCGGTCGGTGCTGGCGGCGAGCCGCGTCACCGATATGGAAGAGGTATTGGTGCAGATGATGGCGTCGGGCTTAATGACGCCCTTGAGGCTGGCGAATATCGCTTTTTTAATTTCTTCGTCTTCCGCCGCCGCTTCGATTACCAGATCGGCGTCTTTTAGATCGTCAACGCCGGCGCCGGTTTTGATGCGTGCCAGCGCGTCGTCGCAGGCGGTCTGGTCGATCATTTTCTTGCGTACCTGCCGGCTCATATTTTTTTTGATCATCTCGATCGCCGCCGACAGCACCGCTTCGTCGACATCGAGAAGGGTAATCGTGAAACCGTTCAGCGCCGCAACATGGGCGATACCGCTGCCCATTTGACCCGCGCCGATAATGCCGATGTGTTGAATCATCGCAGGCCTCAGTTCTTGGAAATATTTTGCTTGTCCAATTCTTCGGCAAGCTCGGGGAGCGCCTTAAACAGATCGGCCACCAATCCGTAATCTGCGATCTGGAATATCGGCGCTTCTTCGTCTTTGTTGATGGCGACGATCACCTTGCTGTCCTTCATGCCTGCGAGATGCTGGATGGCGCCCGAGATGCCGACCGCGACATAGAGGTTGGGCGCGACGACTTTTCCGGTCTGCCCGACCTGATAATCGTTCGGCACATATCCGGCATCGACCGCAGCGCGCGAGGCGCCAACGGCAGCGCCGAGGCGATCCGCAACGGCCTCCACCAGGGAGAAATTCTCGCCGCTCTGCATGCCGCGCCCGCCGGAAACGACGATGTCGGCACTGGTGAGTTCAGGCCGTTCGGAGACGCTCAACTCGTGCCGCTCGAAGCGCGACAGGCCCTGGTCGCCGGGGCCATCGATCGCTTCGACGGCCGCCGACCCGCCTTCCTCGGCTGCCGCGTCGAACGCGGTGGCGCGCACGGTAATCACTTTGCGCGCATCATTGCTCTTGACGGTCGCCATGGCATTACCGGCATAGGTCGGGCGTACAAAGGTGTCGGCGGAGACGATCGCAGAAATTTCAGAAATCTGCGCGACGTCGAGCAGGGCTGCCACGCGTGGCATGGTGTTTTTACCGAATGTCGTCGCGCAGGCCAGCAGGTGGTCATAACCTTCCGCCAGCCCAACAATCAACGGCGCCAGATTCTCGGCCAGGCCATGGCCGTAGGCCGGGTCGTCGGCATGCAGCACCTTGGTGACGCCGGCGACCTGGGCGGCGGCGGCGGCAACAGCGGCGGAGTCGGCGCCGGCCACGAGAATATGGACCTCGCCCTCAAATTGCGACGCTGCGGTCACGGCGTGCAGCGTGGCGCGCTTCAATTCGATATTGTCATGTTCGGCAACGACGAGAGAGGCCATCACAGCACCTTGGCTTCGTTTTGCAGTTTATCGACCAATTCGGCCACGTTTTCGACGATGACTCCGGCTTCGCGCTTGCCCGGCGATTTGACATTGAGCACTTCGATACGCGGCGCCGCGTCGACACCCCATTCCTCGACCGTCTTGGCATCGATCGGCTTCTTTTTGGCTTTCATGATGTTGGGGAGAGACGCGTAGCGCGGCTCGTTAAGCCTTAGATCCGTCGTCACCACGGCAGGCAGCTTGACCGTCAATGTCTCCAATCCACCATCGATTTCGCGCGTCACTTCGGCTTCGCCCTCGCCCAAAGTGATCTTGGACGCGAACGTCGCCTGGGGCCAGCCGAGCAACGCCGCCAGCATCTGTCCGGTCTGATTGCTGTCATCGTCGATCGCCTGCTTGCCGAGAATGACGAGGCCGGGGGATTCCTGCTCGATGACGGCTTTCAGCACCTTGGCCACGGCGAGCGGCTGAATATCCTGCTCGGCCACCACATGGACGGCACGATCGGCCCCGATGGCGAGTGCGGTCATCAGCGTTTGGCGCGCTTCTTCCGGGCCCGCAGTCACCACCACCACCTCCTCGGCGATGCCGGCTTCTTTCATGCGCACCGCCTCTTCGACGGCGATTTCGCAGAACGGATTGATGGTCATCTTGACGTTGGCCGTCTCGACGCCGCTTTCATCCGCCTTGACGCGGACTTTCACATTGGCGTCGATCGTGCGCTTGATCCCGACAAGCACTTTCATTTGGCGCGGGCTCCTAGTGGATTAACTCAAACAAGTGTCGCTGCGGCGGCGATAAAATCACCGTTGCGGACGTGTTTTTCGCATTCGCAACAAACCGGCCGCACCGATTGACGCGCGCAGCGTAATGCGCTTGCAGCGCGGCGTCAACGGTGAGGACATTCGCATAATCGCGGCTGGATTTGTTGTTTATGTTGCAACGCAGCATCAACCGCTCAGCGCGTCGCGCCGGGCACCCAGAGCACATCCTGGGCGCCGCCATCGTTGTTGACGCGGGCGAGCTGAAAGAGGTGATCGGAGAGACGGTTGAGATAATGGATCGCCGCCGGGTTCAGCTTCTCCTGTTGGGCCAGCGCCACGGCGAAGCGCTCGGCGCGGCGTACCGCGGTTCGTGCCACATGCAGCTCGGCTGCGGCCGACGAGCCGCCCGGCAAGACGAATGATTCGAGCGGCGCCAGGACGCTGTTCATGGCGTCGATTTCCTGCTCCAGGCGCTCGACCTGGGCGGCGACGATCCTGAGCGCATCGGCGGTATCTTCCGGCCGGCACAGATCGGCGCCGACATCGAAGAGGTCGTTTTGGATGCGCGCCAGCATCTCGTCGCTGTCGTCGTTGCAGTAGAGCCGGGCGACGCCGATGGCGGCGTTGGCTTCGTCGACGGCGCCGTAAGCTTCGACCCGGGGATCGGATTTGAGCACCCGCGCGCCGCCGCCGAGAGACGTCTCGCCGCTGTCGCCGCCGCGCGTATAAATTTTTGTCAGCTTGACCATGCGCCTTGCTATTAGTTCTTCTTGACCACGAAGACGAGAATCGCCAACAAAGCGATGGCGAGAAATTGAATGCCAACACGCCAGCGCATGAGTTTGTTGCTGCGCTCTACACTCTTCTTGCCTTTGCGGCCGCCCGACATCGAACCGATGCCGAGGACAAGGACGATCACAACCGCACCCATGGCGATGTAAACGAGGATTTCGAGAATGGTGGCGATCGTATCAGACACGCGTCACACCTTTGGTCAGGGGCCGATCATAGGCCGCTAGTCGGCGATTGAATATGCAAAATCGGACAAGTAAGCTGGACGCCATGGCTACTTCCAATACAAATACCGGCGAGGCCGGCACGCCCGAGAATGACGGCGCACCTCCGGTCGCGTGTTTTTCCGTCCTGACCGAGGCCGACCCGTCCGCCGTGCCGCGGGTGCTGGAGATTTTCGCGCTGCGCGATTTGATCCCGAGCCAGATTCACGTCACCCGGAGCGGCGGCGACAATGTCCGGGCGCCGGAATCGGAGCTCACCATCGACGTCCAAGTCTCCGGCGTCGGGCGTGACGCGAGCGAAGCCATTGCGCGCAAACTACGCGCCATCATCTGCGTCCATTCGGTTTTGACCAGCGAGCGCCAGCCGCATAGTTCGCTATAGCCCATCGCCGCGCCGGGTCAGAGTGCCGCGAGGAAGGCCGGCAATTCCGCCGGATCGGCTAAAATTTCCCGCAAATTTTCAGGCCTGTGACCGGCGGCGCGTAATTCATGCAGGGTCAGGGCGCGGTCGCGCTTGGCGAAACGCCGCCCCGATGCATCGCGCAACAGAGAGTGATGGGCATATTCGGGCGTATCGAGACCAAGCAGCGCCTGCAGCAGGCGATGCACATGAGTGGCTTCGAAGAGATCCTCGCCGCGTGTGACCAGGGTCACGCCCTGCAGATGATCGTCGAGGGTCACAGCGAGATGGTAGCTGGTCGGTGTGTCCTTGCGCGCCAATACCACATCGCCGAACGGCGCCGGGTCAGCAGCGATATCGCCCCGCGCCCGATCATGCCAGGTTAAACCGCCGGCGGCGTCGACCGCCCGCGCCATGTCGAGACGGAGCGCATGCGGCTGGCCGGCGGCCAAGCGCTCGGCGCGGGTCGCGGCGGAGTGCGCGCG
>PTKB01000140.1 GCA_002937555.1 Alphaproteobacteria bacterium MarineAlpha10_Bin2
CGCGCGTCGGGGTGCTCCCGCTGGCCAGGAAGGCGAGCCCCGACAGCGACGTCATGGCGGTGGGATAGACGTTGGAGCTCCAGGTGGACTTTCCATAGGAGCCATCGGACTCCTGCGCGCGAGCAAGATAGCTGAGGCCCTTCTTGATCGAGGCCTCGACCGCGGGCGTCACCCCGGGAGGCCTGAGATTGTTTTTCCCCGGAGCCTGGGCCTGGAGGCCCGGCAGCGAAAAAAGAGGCCCGGCAAACACGCAAAAGCCCAGGAAGGCGCAGGCCGCCCCCGCTCGAAGTTCACTTCGTGACCAGCTCATCCGGACTTATTTCCCCGATTGAAAAGATTCCCGACCTCCACGAAAAAACACTGCTGGAAGGCCGGCGCCGGCTACCCGGCCTATGAAATTTCCAACCATGCCCGGCCCGGCAAAGCGTGCCGCCACAACCTCTCCTATTGGCGTTATGACGATTATGCCGGCATCGGCCCGGGCGCCCATGGCCGCCTGCAAACGGCAAAAGCCGGCGCCCGCGCGACGCGCCGGCACGCCAAACCGGAAACCTGGCTGAACGCGGTCGAGCGCGCCGGCCATGGCACCGCCGAGACGCGCCCTCTGGCGGCGGCCGAGCGCGCGGAGGAAATGGTGATGATGGGGCTGCGTCTCAATGAGGGCCTGAACATGACGCGTTTTACCGCGCGCACCGGGCTTCTGGTGACCGAAGCCATCCGGCGCGACAGGTTGCAGCGGTTGCGTGATGGCGGATTCCTGACCTATAGCGACGAGACATTGCGCGCGACGGATAAGGGGCGCGCCGTCTTGAACAGCGTGCTGGCCGAACTACTCGCCTGATGGTTCCGCCTTCGAGACGGCAAACCGCTCAGGCGGCGGGCTGACGACGGTCACGTCATTCCGCCCGGCGATTTCGAGCACCGCCAGGCCGCGTTCCGGCAGACCGTCGGCGGAAAAGCGAAATATCCCACCGGCGCCGAGAAAACCGCGCGGACTGGCCAGCTCCTCCGCGCCGAACGCGGCGCGCCCGGCACGGCGCGCCAACGCGGCGGCCAAAGCGGTCGCGTCATAGGCGAGGGTGGCGATCCGGTGCGGCGTATAACCATAGGTATTTTCGAAGCGCCTGATGAATCCGGCGCGCGTCTCGGGCGGCGGGCCGACATACCAGCCGCCGATCAGCGTCGGCTCAGCTAACGTTTCCGGATTGTCCCATAGGCCGGTGCCCAAGAACCGCACCTTGAGCGGATCGATATCGTAATACGGCAACAGCGGCACGACCTGTCGAAAACTCTCGCCGCCATCAGGCAGCAGCAACGCATCGAACGCGACTTCGCCCAGCGTATCCAAGCCTTCGAGGCGGCGCAGCGCTCGCTTCGATATTTCGTCGTCGCGCTGGCTGAGCGCCTTGCGCTGCGCCACCAGGGCGCCATGCCGGCGGTCGTAATCGGCCAAACTGCGCACCACTTCATCGGCATCCGATGCATCCGGCGCATAAAAAGCGACACGGGCAAATTCGCCGCCCGCCGCTCTCACCGCTTGACGGGTTTGCCCCGCCACTGCGCGGCCATAAGGGTTGCTCGGCGCGAGAACGGCGAACCGCGTCAGACCGCTCTCCCGGGCGAAACCGACCAAACGCTCGATCTGCTGGCGCGATGTGTGGCCCAACAGATAAACGCCGTCTCCCGCCACTTCGGTATCGGTGGAAAACGCCACAATATTGACGCCCGCAGCCCGCGCCTTCAGCGTGACGGCGCTAACCTCCTCGCTCAAGAGCGGGCCCAGGAGAAGTGTCGCGCCCGCCATCAACAGACCTTCCACGGCTTGCACAGCACCTTGTGCCGTGCCGCCGGTATCGCGCGGCTCCAGGGTGAAATGCTCGTCGGCGACATCGAACAACGCCAATTGCGCGGCATCGAGAAGCGCCGCCCCTTCGCGTGCGAGAGGGCCCGAGAGCGGCAGCAACAATCCGACCCTGACATCGGCGGAATCCGCCAGCGGCGCTTGCTCTATTTCGGCCTCGGCGGCGTCGGGCAATTCGGCGAGCACCAGCTGTTCACCTTGCGCAACCGTTTGTTCTTGCGCTGCCGCGCCATCTTCGGGCACGGATTCGACAACCGGCGGCTCGACAATAGCGGTATCTTCTTGCGCTGCGCTTGTTTGCTCGGCGGCAGGAGAGGTTTTGTCCTCGGCGGAACGCGGGGGTAAACTCCCAGACTGACAAGCGGCGAGCACAAACGAGAGTGCGATCAGGAAGGCCAAAGGGCGCGTGCGCATTCTCAAAGCTGGATACCCCGCAACAAACATGTCTGAACAATTCTCTCAACCGAGAGCAGCCTAATTGAGGCGGCCATGCGAAGTAAACCGACATCGAAACCGCGCCCGGGGCTCTATATCGTCGCCACGCCGATCGGCCATATGGACGATATCTCGTTGCGCGCGCTCGATCTTCTGGCTTCGGTCGACCGCATCGCCTGTGAGGATACGCGCCACACGCGCAAGCTCCTCGACCGTCACGGCATCGAGACGCGCTTGCTGCCCTACCACGAGCACAATGCCGAACATATGCGCCCCGCCATCATGGCCCGTCTTGCCCATGGTGAGACGATGGCGTTGGTGTCGGACGCCGGAACGCCACTGATTTCCGATCCCGGCTACAAGCTGGTGCGCAAGGCGATCGCGTCCGGCATCTACGTTTCGGCCGTGCCCGGGGCTAGCGCCGCGCTGATGGCTCTGACGCTCTCGGGCCTCCCCAGCAACCGATTCATGTTTAGCGGTTTCCTGCCGCCGAAATCGGGCGCGCGCCGGAAGGCGCTCGGCCAACTGGCGGCCATCGACGCGACGCTGATATTTTTCGAATCACCCCGCCGCCTGGCCGCCAGCCTCGCCGACATGGCGGCGACCCTGGGCGTGCGGGACTGCGCCGTGGCACGCGAAATGACGAAGCTCCATGAAGAATTCAGACGCGGCGAACTGGCCGAATTGGCGGCGCATTATGCCGAGAGCGGCGCGCCAAAAGGGGAAGTGGTAGTGGTGGTCGGCCCGCCTGCCGGGGCGGCGGAATATAGCGAGCAATTCATCGAATCCCGCCTTACCGAGCTGCTGCAATCCTTGAGCGTGCGCGACGCCGCAGCCGAACTCGCGGCGGAAACCGGAATAGCGCGGCGCGAGCTATACGCGCGCGCCTTGCAAATCGGCGGTGAAAAAAAATGAGCGGGCGCCGGCGAGCCTATCTTCGCGGCCACGCGGCGGAGCGGCGCTGCTCGCTGCTGCTCCGGTTCACCGGCTGGCGTATCCTGGCGCGGCGTTACCGCACGCCGGTCGGCGAGATCGATTTGATCGCAAAACGCGGCAAGATCGCCGCAGCTATCTAAATCAAGGCACGCCGCACCCTTACCGAGGCGCTCGAGGCGGTGACGCCGCGCCAACAGCGTCGGATAGAGCGGGCGGCGGCGGCCTTCTTGTCCCAACATCCGAAATGGCGCAATCTTGGCTTTCGATTCGACGTCATGGCGGTGACGCCGTGGCGGCTGCCGAAACATGTGACAGATGCTTGGCGGCCGGAAGCGGAATAGGCTTGCGGCGCCAAATGGCGAGAACCCAATGGGGATCATGATGCTGCCTAAGAACGAAAAACCAGATCGCGGTTTGGCTAAGCCGTTGCGGCGCGCCCGGCCGTACCAAATCCTCTTTATCCTGGTGCTGCTCGGCACGCTGCCGCTCAGCGGCTGCGGCTCGCTATTTATCGGCGCGGTGGCCACCGGCGGCGCCGCCGCCGTTGAGGAGCGCTCGATCGGCAACGTGGTGGACGATCTGACCATCCGCGCCGAGCTGAACCAGTTGTTTTTCGAAGACAATTTCGACCTGCTGCAAAGCGTGTCTTTCAGTGTGATCGAAGGCCGGGTGCTGTTGAAAGGCTCGGTCAAGACACAAGAAGATAGAATTCGCGGGCTCAAGCTTGCCTGGCAGGCGAGCGGCGTGCGCGAAGTCATCAACGAGATCCAGGTGACCGACCAGGGCGGCATCGTCAATTACGCGCGCGACACTTGGATCTCGACTCAGCTGAAGGCGGAGATCCTGTTCGACATGGACATCCTGTCGATCAACTACAATGTGGAAACCATCAATGGCATCATCTATGTCGTCGGCATCGCGCAGGATCAAGCCGAGCTCGACAAGGTGGTCGACCATGCGCGCCGCATCGAGAACGTCAAGCAAGTGGTGAGCCATGTGGTCATGAAGGACGACCCGCGCCGGGAACCGGGGCCGTGACCGGCAAATCCGACCATATGGCGGCGCTTAAGCGCATCGGCCGGCTGGAGGACGAGGCCATCGATCTCGCCGAAGCGGCGCTTGTTCTAGGTGCGTTGGACAAGCCTGGCGTGACGCTCGATCCGTACCGTGAGCATCTCGCGGAACTCGCGGCGGCGGCGCACCAAGCCGCAGGCGATCACGACTTCCTCGAGACCCGCACGGCGGCGATCAACCGGCTGATGTTCGAAAGCCATGGCTATCGGGGCGACACCGAGACTTACGACAGTCCTGAAAACGCCAATTTGCTGGACGTGGTCGATCGCCGCACCGGCTTGCCTGTGAGTATCGGCATTCTTTACATCCATGCCGCCCGCGCCGCCGGCCTCGATATCACCGGCCTCGCGTTTCCCGGCCATTTTCTGCTGCGCGCAACCGATGGTGCCGAGCGCATCATCATCGATCCCTTTCATGGCGGCCAGGCGCTGGAAGCTGGGCATCTGCGCGATTTGTTAAAACAATTCATGGGCGCTGACGCCGAGCTGACGCCGCGCCATCATGCGCCCGTCGGCAACCGCGATATTTTGCTGCGCCTGCAGAACAATATTAAGGCGCGGGCGCTCAAGGTGAACGACACGGCACGCGCCAGCGAAATTCTTGAGCGCATGGCGCTGGTGGCGCCGGGCGTCGCTTCGGTGTGGCAGGAGCTCGGCATTCTTTCGGTGCATATGGGAAATTTGCGCCGCGCCATGAATGCGCTCGAAACCTTCCTTGATTTTGCCCCTTCCCAGGATGAGGAGCGCGAAGCGGAATCCCTGTTGAAACAAATCAAATCGAGCCTGAACTAGTATGAGTTTGGCAGTCGCCATTCAGATGGATGCCATGGACAGCATCGACATCGCCGGCGACAGCACGTTCGCCTTGGCGCTGGAGGGACAGGCGCGCGGCCATACGCTATTTCACTATTTGCCGGCCGATCTCTCCCTGCAACAAGGGCGAGTTATCGCCCGCGCACGCCCGCTCCAGGTGCGCCCAGAGCCCGGAAATCACTTCACATTGGGAGACGCGGAGCTGATCGACCTGGTGGCCATGGACGTGGTGCTGATGCGCCAGGACCCGCCGTTCGACATGTCCTATATCACCGCTACCCATCTGTTGGAGCATATCCATCCCGAGACGCTGGTGGTCAACGATCCGGTGCATGTCAGGAACGCGCCTGAGAAACTGTTCGTCACCCATTTCGAGAACGTCATGCCGCCGACCGTGATCACCAGCGACGCGGCGCTGATCCATGAATTCCGCGCCGAGTATGCGGATATTGTCGTCAAGCCGCTGTTCGGCAACGGCGGCGCAGGTGTGTTCCATATCGCGCCCGAAGACGAAAACCTCAACGCCTTGTTGGAAATGTTCACTGGCCTCTACCGCGAGCCAATCATCGTCCAAAAATACCTGCCTGAGATCCGCCAGGGCGATAAGCGCATCATCCTCATCGACGGGATCGCCGCCGGCGCCGTCACCCGGGTGCCGCCGCCCGGCGAAGCGCGCGCCAATCTCCATGTCGGCGCCCGCGCCGAGAAAACCGTGCTGACGGCGCGCGAGGAGGAGATATGCGCCGCCATCGGCCCGGCGCTCCGCGAGCGCGGATTGATATTTGTCGGCATCGACGTGATCGGCGATTTCCTCACCGAGATCAACGTCACTTCGCCGACCGGCATAATGGAAATCAACCGGCTTGACGATGCCAGGCTTGATGCGCTTGTTTGGGACGCCATCGAAGCGCGCGTCGGCTGAGAGCCGGCATCGCAACACGAGCGGAACAATCGCCGAATTTGGGGAGACAGCACATGACCAAAGCCGTGCGCCTATATGAACAGGGCGGACCGGAAGTTCTGAAATATGAAGATATCGATGTGCCGGCGCCGGGCGCCGGCGAGGCGCAGGGCCACCATGAGGCGATCGGCCTCAACTATATCGACGTCTATCTGCGCTCCGGCCTCTATCCTCTGCCCGAGCTGCCCTGGACCATCGGCATGGAAGGCGCCGGCGTGGTGCAGGTGGTGGGCGATGGCGTGAGCGAGGTTGCGGTCGGAGACCGCGTCGCCTACGCCGCGCCGCCGCCGCCCGGCGCCTATGCCGAAGCGCGCAACATGGCGGCGAAATATCTGGTCAAACTGCCCGACGCGATTACTTTCGAACAAGGCGCCGCGATGATGCTGCAAGGGATGACGGTGGAATATCTCATCCGCCGCACCTATGCGGTCACGGCGGGCGAAACCGTGCTGGTCCATGCCGCGGCCGGCGGCGTCGGGCTCATTCAGTGCCAATGGCTCAACCATCTCGGCGCCACCGTGATCGGCACCGTCGGCAGCGAGGAAAAAGCCGCGCTGGCGAAAGCTCATGGCTGCCATCATACGGTCAACTATCGCAGCGAGGATTGGGTGGCGCGGGTCAAGGAACTGACCGGCGGCGAGGGTGTGCCGGTGGTCTATGATTCGGTGTGCAACGACACTTTCCAGGGCTCGCTCGAATGTCTCAAACGGCTCGGCATGATGGTTAACTTCGGCCAGGCGTCCGGGCCCTACAATGAATTCCACACCGGCATGCTGGCGCCGAAATCGCTCTATCTCACGCGCCCGACCCTGTTCGCCTACAACGCGACCCGGGCGGAACTGGAAGCGTCCGCCAACGCCCTATTCGATGTCGTCGTAAGCGGCGCGGTCAAGATCGAAGTCAACCAGACCTACCCGCTGGCCGAAGCGGCGCAGGCGCACCGCGATTTGGAAGCGCGCAAGACCACGGGATCGACCATTTTCGTGCCGTGACAAAATCGGACAATCCGGACCCG
>PTKB01000141.1 GCA_002937555.1 Alphaproteobacteria bacterium MarineAlpha10_Bin2
CAGAGCTGAAAACCGCGCATCCGACCTTTCTCTTGCTGCGGCATTTCGGAGTGCACGATACCGCGCCCGGCCGTCATCCATTGCACGCCGCCGGGGCCGAGCGTACCACCGGCGCCGGTGCTGTCCTCATGACGCATCAGACCGTCGAGCATATAGGTGACGGTCTCAAAACCACGATGAGGATGGTCGGGAAAGCCGCCGATGTAATCGGCGCCATCTTCCGAGCCGAATTCGTCGAGCAGAAGAAACGGATCGAGGCTGTCCAACACCGGCCCCCCGATGGTCCGGTTGAGTTTGACGCCGGCGCCATCGCTGGTAGCGATAGCCGGCACCAAATTGCTCACCCCGCGCAATTGCATCGCGCCTCTCCCTTCATACTGGACTGTATTTTATCAAGCAGCAGTAATTCGCGCTATCAACATGCTGTGACGATCAGAATGTTCCCTGGCTCGCAACCAGCCGCGCGGCGATCTCTTCCATTTTGTCGGCCTCGACGTTGGCGAAAGAGAACCGCAAATAAATATCTTGGCCGGAACCGAAAAACGCACCGGGGAGACATAACATGTTCTGTTCGTCCGCCAACCTGCGCGCCACTTGGCCGGCGTTTTTGCCATCATGGGGATGGCGCATATAGGCAAAAAACGCGCCAGCGCTGACGACTTCATATGCCAGATCGTTCCGCGCCATCGCCTGGCGTAGCGCATCGAGCCGCGCCAGACTGAGACGGCGTTTCTCCTGTTTCCAGCGATCCAGGTTCTGCAGGGCGAATAGCGCCGCCGCCTGGCCGATCGCCGGCGCGCAGATGGCGGCGCAGTCCATGGCCTTGGCGATCTCCGCCGATATCTCCGGCCCCGCTACCAAGCCGCCGACCCGGTGCCCGGTGATGGCATAGACCTTCGAGAAGCTGAATAGTTGGATCAACGTCTCCGGCCAGCCGGGCTCCCGCAGCAACCCATGCGGCGCGTCATCGGTCGGGAGAAAATCCTTATAGGTTTCGTCCAACACCAACGCGATGCCGTGTGCCTGCGCCAAATCGAAAAATTGCCTGATCGTTTCCGGTGGATAGATCGCGCCGGTCGGATTATTGGGGCTGACGAGGACGATGGCGCGGGTCCGCGTGGTAATTTTTCGCGCCGCTTCCTTGACGTCGGGAACGCCGCCTTGTGCCGCCTGGAATGACAGCGGTACGGCGCTTACGCCCAGCATGTTCAGCCACATGTCGTGATTGAAATAATAAGGCGCAGGCAAAATAACTTCGTCGCCGGATCCGGCCAAGGCCATCAGAGCGAGGCAAAAGGCCTGGTTACAACCCGCCGTGATGCTGACATCGGACGCCGTGATGTCGGCGCCGTAGAAATCGCCGAGATGAGCGGCAAATGTT
This sequence comes from Alphaproteobacteria bacterium MarineAlpha10_Bin2, assembly GCA_002937555.1. Classification (GTDB taxonomy): domain Bacteria; phylum Pseudomonadota; class Alphaproteobacteria; order UBA828; family UBA828; genus PTKB01. The sequence continues at coordinate 1,382 of PTKB01000141.1, forward strand.
TCGCGCAAGTCCGGCGTGCCCTGAATGAGCGTATAGCGCGACAATTCAGGCCGGTGGATGATGTCCGCCAGATGGGCCAGAAGCTCGGGCGCCGGCGGATAGCTCGGCTCCGCTTGGGCAAGATCGATCAACGGCTTGTCGTCGGGAAATGTCCGGCCTTCGATCCAACGCCAGGCTTCGGCGATGGGCGGCGGCGCGACCGCGGCAAATAGCGGATTAAAGCGATAGCTCATCTTGATTCCCGGCCGGCAATCGCCCGTACACACTCAGTAGGCATATTCCTCGAACAGCGGATCGACATTCCCTTCCCATCGCGTTGCGTAGGCGTCGAGAAGGTCTTCCGCCGGCGTCCGCCCGGTTTCGGCATGCTGCTGAAGGGTCGTGAGATAACCGCGCTCATCGGGGTCGTGATTGCCGGCGACCGCGCGGCGCTGCAAGCCGTCCCGGGCAATGCGCACCGCATCGCGCGCAATATCGCGTATGGAGCGCCCGCCCAGTTCCGTCTGAAATCCGTTCCGCGCCACGTCCACATGGGCGCGGGAGACCTCATCATGCGACCATTCCCGGCAGAGGGCCTCGGCCTCGGTCAGCGGCGCGCTGTCGTAGAGAAGCCCCACCCAAAGCGCCGGCAAGGCGCAAAGCCGGCCCCACGGACCGCCATCTGCGCCGCGCACTTCCATATAGCGTTTGATGCGGACTTCGGGAAAAATCGTCGTCATATGATCTTCCCAATCCTTGATCGTCGGGCGCTCGCCTTCCAGGCCCGGCAGTTTGCCGGCCAGGAATTCTCGGAACGAGCGGCCCGATACGTCGATATATTTGCCGTCGCGCATGACGAAATACATCGGCACATCGAGCACATAATCCACGTAGCGCTCGAATCCCATACCGTCCTCGAAGGCAAACGGCAGCAGACCGCAGCGATCCGGATCGGTGCGCGTCCAAACATGGCTGCGGTAGCTTAAATAGCCGCTCGGCTTGCCCTCAACGAAAGGCGAATTGGCGAACAACGCCACGGCGGCCGGCTGCAATGCCAGAGAGACTCGCAGCTTGCGAACCATGTCGGCCTCGCTGTCGAAATCGAGGTTAACCTGCACCGTGCAGGTGCGTGTCATCATATCGAGCCCAAGATCGCCTTTGGTCGGCATATAGCGGCGCATGATGCCGTAGCGTCCCTTGGGCATCCACGAGATATCCTCGCGCCGCCATTTGGGCTGAAAGCCGAGGCCGAGAAATCCGACGTCCAATTCTTTGGCGACGCTCGCCACCTGATCGAGGTGAGTATGCACTTCATCGCAAACGCGATGCAGATTTGGCAGCGGTGCACCAGACAATTCGAACTGCCCGCCCGGCTCCAACGATACCGAGGAGCCGTCTTCCTTGGTCAGCGCGATGACATTCTCGCCCTCCATATAGGGCTTCCAGTTGTAACGCTGCAAACCTTCAAGCATCGCGCGAATTCCGACCGGGCCGTCATAGGGCAGCGGGCGGAGATCTGCCAATTGATAACCGAATTTTTCATGCTCGGTCCCGATCGCCCATTCCATGCGCGGTTTGCAGCCGGATTCCACATAGGCCACGAGGTCGCGTTTCTCGATGACCTCCTGGCGTGGCGGATGGGCGATATCGTTCATGAGCGTTTTGAGACCAAAAATTGCGGCGACGTTTTCTTGCGCGCCTCCTGATACGACGAATAGGCTAAGGCCGCAAGGCTATGAAATGGGGTCGGTTTTCCCGCCCCGCAAGTCCCCAAGGGCCGCTTGCCAAAGACTGAGCGCAGCGATGGCGGCAGTTTCTGTGCGAAGAATGCGCGGGCCGAGTGACACCGGAACGCTATACGGGCGCGACGTAAGGAGGGTTCTCTCCTTCGCCGAGAAACCACCTTCCGGTCCCACCAATATGGCCCACGAAGCGAGCGGCGCGGCGCGCAGGGCATCGAGGGCTGGCGCCCCGCCTGCCTCATCACAAAACATGAGCCGCCGCGATGGCGGCCATTTGTCCAAAACAGCATCGAGCGGCGCGGGCGGCAGGACGGTCGGCACATCCATCCGCCCGCATTGTTCCGCCGCCTCCACGGCGTGGGCACGAAAGCGTTCCAGATTGATCCGCCTGCTTTGGCTGTGTTGTGTAGAAACTGGCCAAATATCCGATACGCCCAATTCGCACGCCTTTTCAATCAACATCGCCGAGCGCGCCGGTTTGATCGGCGCAAACATCAGCACGGGGCCGGTCGCCGCCGTTTGCGGTCGCGTTTGAGTTTCCACCAGCAGCGTACAAACATCCCGCTGCAACTCAGCAAAGGCGGCGCGCCACTCGCCGTCCTGCCCGTTGAAAATGGCAAGGGTATCGCCTTTCTTGAAGCGCATGACATTGCAGAGATAGTGGGCTTGCGTGCCCGCCAACGGTATTTCGGAGCCGGCGGCGATGGGCGCGTCGACAAATAAACGCACACTGCGTTTCTTCCCGGCCTGATTGTTCCTATTCCCCATGCCACCGTCCCGTCTTGTCTCCTGCGCGCGCTCAAGATATCACCATTCCTCATGATCGCGCGCCCTTCCCCGCAGCAAACCGGCCCACGCCCCGGCGCGAACTTTTTTCTTTCGATATTGCCGCGCCGCTTGCGGCCGTTTGCCGTGCTCGTCCGTCTCGACAAACCGATCGGCACTTGGCTCTTGCTGTGGCCGGGATTGTGGAGCGTGGCGCTCGCCGCGCCGGCGCTCCCGGATGTGCGGCTGCTGGCTCTGTTCGCGGCCGGTGCGCTGGTGATGCGCAGCGCCGGCTGTGTCTATAACGATATTGTCGACCGCGATTTCGATGCCCGGGTGGCGCGCACCGAGAGCCGGCCCATCGCCTCCGGCGTGATCAGCGTCAAGACTGCCATGGCATTTCTTGTCCTGTTGCTGGCGCTCGGCCTGGTTATCCTTCTGAATCTCAATACATTCGCCATCATTCTCGGCGCCGCCTCTCTCGTGCTCGTCTTCACATACCCCTTCATGAAACGCATCACATATTGGCCGCAAGCGTTTCTCGGCCTCACATTCAATTGGGGTGCTTTGTTGGGCTGGGCGGCGGTCGAAGGCGGGCTCGCCTGGCCGGCTGGGCTGCTCTATGCCGGCGGCATTGCCTGGACGCTCGGCTACGACACAATTTACGCCCATCAGGATAAAGAAGATGACGCCCTGATCGGTGTGAAATCCTCGGCGCTGGCGCTCGGCGAGCGGACACGGCCCTGGCTTTGGGCGTTCTATGTTCTGGCGCTTACGGGATTTGCCGCAGCGGGCGCGATGACCGCCATCGCCTGGCCGTTTTATGCCGGTCTCGGTGCCGCGGCGCTGCTGTTCGTTTGGCAGGTAGCGACACTGAAAATTGAATCAGCAGAAGATTGCCTGGCGAAATTCAAATTAAATTTTTGGGTTGGCGCGGTTTTTTTTGCCGGCATCGTCGGCGCGCGCGCCATGGGGTAACAGGCGAAATAGTCCCTGCCTACAAGACACCCGCCCCGATCGCTTGTTGGGCGCTATTAGTCTGCAATTATTTCGCAGTGCGGGTAATCGAATAGCCGGGCGGTTGCACCCAACGCCAAGCTGCGTACCCGGCGAAGCACGGGGTCGGCGGCATGTTCGGCGACGAATTCATGCAGGTCCCTTCCCGGCGCCAGTTGATCGCGGGCTCGGCTTTGCGCCTGTACCTGCGCCGCCACGGCGAAACGCCGCCCCTCAGCCACAATGGCCGACAGCGCCAGGGGGCCACCGTTCGCGGCGAAAGAGCCATGGCGTGACCAATAGCTGTGCACGGCATCCATTCCACCAAGCTCCCCGATCTCCAAAGTGAGGCCATCGAGCCGGCCAAAGACATAGTTTTGGCTGGGCAGTTCTGTTTCGTGCATGCGCACGAGTTGGCCGCGGTCGAGATAAGTCACGGCAATATCAACGACCGTGCCGGGAGAGGGCGCCGGCGTCGCTGGAAGCGCGCCGTAACTGGAATAGTGACAAGCATAAACGATGTCGAAATCATGGAGGCGCGCATTCAGCACCGGAAACACCGCACTCTGTGCTTGAGCGGAGAATTTGCGCCACAGTCTGGAAGGTGCGGAATTGGCGCCGTAGGCCAGCACCGCGGTCCGCGCGTGCATCGGCGCTGCGCCTTTTTGCTGAAGCACGTCATCCAGGCCCGATTCGCTGCCATCGGCCAACGCCAGCGCTTCGCCATCGGCGAACAGATAGGAGTGACCGGGTCGGTCGAAAGGATAGTCCATCGCGACAGCGACCAAATCGGCCGCTGATTCAGTCATCGTTGGCGCCGACAATCATATGACCGCGGTTGGCGGCGATCTCCCGATCGATCAATCCGATGGTAAAACGGATGTAATCGGCAAGCGCTTCGAGCCGGCGTTTGCGGCTGATACTGGAGAAATCCGGCTCGTTTTCCATTCGCGTCTCAATCTGAGAAAGGCGAAGCGGCATGGCGGCGAGCAGTTCCTTAACCTCGTCGATCCGATTGTTGACCTCGCCCATGCCGCCCACCGCGCCGACATCGGCGCCGCCCGCAGGGTCGGTTATTTCCTTGAAAAGGCGCTCAAGGCGCGTCCGATAGGGCGCAAGCCGCAACATGTTCCGAGTATGGCCTTGATCGCGGCGGAGAGATAGACTCTCTATTCGTACCTGCACGCATCGAGAATCATCACCGGAATAGAATGGCTTACAACTCCCTGCGCGATTTTTTACAGCATCTCGAATCTGAGGGCGACTTGGCGCGCGTGCAGACTCCCGTTTCGCCAGAATTGGAAGTGACGGAAATTCAAACCCGCCTGCTCGCCGAAGGCGGCCCCGCGGTGCTGTTTGAAAATGTCGTCGGCGCGGAAAACAAACCCTATGGCATGCCGATGCTGGTCAATCTATTCGGCAGCGTGGCGCGGGTCGCCGCAGGCATGGGGCAAACACCGAATACACTGCGCGAAATTGGCGAATTGTTGGCCTTCCTGCGCCAACCCGAACCGCCGGGCGGCTGGCGCGAAGCCTTCGAGATGTTGCCGCTCTTGCGCCGGGTCATGGCGATGAAACCAAAGTCTCTGGGCACCGGCGCGTGTCAAGAAGTGGTGTGGACCGGCGCGGACGTGGACTTGCGCCGCCTGCCGATACAGACCTGCTGGCCCGGCGAGCCGGGACCGCTCATCACCTGGCCCCTCGTGGTAACACGCGGGCCCGGCACGGACCGCGAGGATGATTATAATCTCGGCATTTACCGCATGCAGGTGACGGGGCGCAACACCACCTTGATGCGCTGGCTGCGCCACCGCGGCGGCGCCCAGCAGCATCGCCGCTGGGCCGAACAAAATCGCGAGCCCTTGCCGGTGGCAGTCGTCATCGGCGCTGATCCGGGCGTCATTCTCGCCGCCGTCACGCCGGTGCCCGATACACTTTCGGAATATCAGTTCGCCGGCCTTCTGCGCGGCCGCAAGGTCGAACTGGTCAAATGCAAGACCGTCCCCCTTGCGGTTCCAGCGCAAGCGGAAATCGTTATCGAAGGACATGTCAGCTTGGATGAGTATGGCGCGGAAGGGCCTTACGGCGATCACACAGGCTATTACAACGCGGTCGAAGATTTTCCGCGCTTCACCGCCTCCGCCATCACTATGCGCCGGGAACCGATATACCTCTCGACCTTTACCGGGCGCCCGCCGGATGAGCCCAGCATTCTC
>PTKB01000142.1 GCA_002937555.1 Alphaproteobacteria bacterium MarineAlpha10_Bin2
GCTTGGATGCCAAACGCGGCGCCAAGTTGGCGCTGGCCGAATTCGACGGCCACGCCGGCGGCAAGCCAGTGGAGTTGATTTTTGAGACCGGCGACGGCGCGCCGGAAGCGGTTCAGTCCCGCGCGCAAACATTGATCAGCGAAAACGGCGCCGAGATTATTGTCGGCCCGCTGTCCGGCGGCGAAGGCGCGGCGCTGAAGCATTTCGCCAAAACCACGCCCGCCGTCACCTTCCTGAACGGCGCCTCGGCGGCGCGCGATCTGACCCTCCTGGACCCGGCGGTCAACTTCTTCCGTTTTACCACTGACGCCGCGCAATGGATGGCCGGCCTCGGCAGATATGCCTATTTCGACAAAGGCTATCGCCGGGTCATCACGCTCGGCGAGAGCTACTCATTTCCCTATACCCAGGTGATGGGATTCCTGGTTGAGTTCTGCGGTGTGGGCGGGCGCGTCGCCGAGCTCTTTTGGCTGCCGCTCAGCGACAAGCCCTACGCCGCGATTACCGCTGAGCTCGCGGGCGTTGAGGCGGATGCAATTTTCGTCGCGCTCGACGGCGCCAGCACCGCGGATTTTCTCGAACAATATTGGAAAGACGGCGGCGAGCTTCCGATCATCGGCGGCTCGGTCACCTTCGATCCGGTCCTGCTTGGCGCCAATTCTCTCTATCATGCCCGCCTGCCAGGCGCGATCGCCGCCTCGCCGCTTGCCGATGGCGACCAGGGCAGGCGGTGGCGCCAGTTCGTCACGGCCTACCGCGAGCGTTATCCCTCCGCCGCAGCGGTGCCGTCCCTCTTCGCCTTCAATTATTACGTCAACGTCAAGGCCGCGCTGTTGTCCCTGGACGCGGTCGAAGGCGATTTGTCGGACGGACAGAACGCGCTACGCGCGGCATTGGCCGAGCTCAGCTTCGAGACGCCGGCGGGGCGCGTCTCGCTCGACGAAAACCGCCAGGCGATCGCCAACAATTACGTTCTTGAAATCGTCCTCGGCGATGACAACCGGCTACGCCATGAAGTGGCCTATGTCGCCACCACTGTGGATCAGACGCTGGGTCTGGGGCGCGAACGCTACCTCGCGCTCGGCGCCCCCGGTCCAAATACGCCAAGTTGTCCGTGAGCCGCTCCCTATAGCTCGCCGGCGAGGCCGACCCTTTCCAGCGTCGCCGCGCTCGGCCGTCCCGATTCCTCCCAGCCCATATGGCCGTAATATTCGTGCACCATGCCCTTCAAGTGCGGCTTGATCGTCTTGCCCGCCGCCTTGCCCTCGGTCGGCGCTTCCAACAGGCGGTCGGAAACGTCGAATTCGTCTGCCGAGGTAAAGCCGCGTTTGATGGCGATAATGCGCTGCATGTTGATCAGGCGCTCGCCGACCGCCAATGCTTCCTCAGCATCGAAACCATCCCAACCGGTGGCGAGCGAAATTGCCTTGGCGGAATTGGGCACGACATCCTTCACGCCCCAGCAGGCGAACCAACAAACGCCGAGGGAATCCTCCCACAATTTTTTCGCTTGGGTTTTGGCCACCGCCTCGGCTTTGCCCTCGGTAACGAAGGGCTCGGCGATTTCGGTATAGCCGAGGTCGGGTTCAGTGGTCCAAGCATCGACGCCCGGGCCTTGCCAGCACACGCCGGCGCCGGCGACGATCTGGCCCAGCAGCACGCTCCAGGCCGGCCGCCAGTCATGCAGATTGATGCCGCCGCCACGGATGTGGAGGACGCAAGCCTCGGCCGGTGGGCCCAACAGCGCCGCCGCTTCCTTGAGGCCCTTGGCCAGCACCCGCCCGCCGAACCCCTCGCCGGTGCACATCTGATCGATGAGCGTCATCGCCGATTCGAAATTTCCCCAATTGAGCTCGAGCCCGCCGGTATCCTGCGGCGACAACAGCTCGCGCTCATAGAGCTCGTAGCACATGCCCATCAGCGCGCCGGCGACCGATGAATCGATGCCCATGCTGTCGAAATAATCGGTCAACGCCAGGGCTTCATCCGGGTTATCGATACCGATCATCGCCGCCGCGCCCTCGATATTCTCGCCGCCGCCGCACATGCTGGCGGTAAAGCCGGCGAACTTGCCGCTGTTGATGGTGCAGTCATAGGCGCAGGCGATGTTGCAATTGTAGGATTCCTTGGGCGTCACGGTCCAATCCTCGGCCGCCCGGTCGACAAACTTCTGGGCATATCCTTCGCCCCAATTCGGATCGGTTAAATTCTTGCAGCCGATCATGCTCTCCGCGGCGACAAAGGTATAAATGCGCGTGATGCCGCCATCCTTTAGAAGCGAGCCAACAGCCGGCATGCCTTCTCCCGGCTTGCGCTCGGCGGTAATCGCGTCGTCCCATTTCTTGGTCACATCGGCAAAGCCATTGGCATCCGCCAGCGCCGGCGTGCCGGTGCCGCGCACCGCCAATGCCTTCAAATTCTTGGAGCCCATCACCGCGCCGACGCCGCCTTTATGGGCGCCGTGATTGCGGTCGTTCTTGACCGAGGCGCCGTGCAGCATGGCCTCGCCCGCGGGGCCGATACAGGCGACGCTGATCTTCTCTTCATCGCCCAACTCGCGCTTGATCAGGCGCTCGGTTTCGCGCGTGTCCTTGCCCCAAATATGCGATGCATCGCGGATTTCCACCTTGTCGTCGTCGACCCAGAGATAAACCGGCTTGTCCGCCTTACCGGTGAAGACGATGCCGTCATAGCCGGCATGTTTGAGATAGGCCGCCCAAAAGCCGTGGCTATGGCCGGTCGCCACCGCATAGGGTGTGTCGTAATTCAGTGAGACGATGGCGAGGTTGGATGAACTCGGCGCCGAGGTCCCCGCCAGCGGGCCGTTCATCATCATGAACGGCGCGTCCGGGTCGGTCGCCTTCATTCCGGCATGGGTTTCGTCGATGATCATGCGCATCGCCAGGCCGATGCCGCCGACATATTTCCTGAGCTCCGTTTCATCGGGCAGCGGCTCGTTTTCGCAACGCCCCGTGCTTAAGTTCACCCGAAGAAGTTTACCCGCATATCCGCCCAGCATAACGCCTCTCCCACTAAGTTTAAGTTTTCAAATTACCGTTTTGCCGAAGATTACTAAATCTACGCCACCTGAGTCTTCCCATACTTTGAACAGGATCAATATCCTCGCGCCATGCCCAGTTCGTGAATCGAGATATAGTTCAGGATCATTTCCTCCGAGATCGGCGCGAATCGGAACAGCCGCGCATCGCGCCACAGGCGCTCGACATGCATCTCCGTTGCGTATCCCATGCCGCCCATGGTCTGCATGGCGCGCTCGATGCCCTCGGCAGCGGCCTGGGCGGCGATGAGTTTGGCGATGTTGGCATACCCGCCGAATTCCTCGCCGGCATCGAACAGGGAGGCGGCCTTGTGATTCATCACCCGCGCGCATTCGATTTCGGCATGCGCCTGGGCGAGTGGAAATTGCAGCCCCTGATAAGAGGAAATAGGCCGATCGCCGAACACTTTGCGCTGATTGGCGTAATCGACCGCAAGGCCGAGCGCGAGTTCGACTGTACCGACCAGTCCCGCCGTGGTGACGATGCGCTCGGTGTTCAGCACATCCAACAATTCCGGCCAGCCGCCGTGCAATGTGCCAACGAGCTCGTCGCCATGCACCGGCACATTGTCGAAATAGACATTGCTCGCCGGCACGCAGCGCGTGCCTACTTTGTCGATGGCGTTATGCGTGACGCCCTCGCGCGCGACGTCGATCATGAACATGGTGATGCCATCGGTTTTCTTGAGGGCATCTTCGGGCTTCTTTGTGCGCGCGATGACAAGCATTTTCTGCGCTTGGGGAACCGCCGAAATGAATATCTTTTGCCCGTTGAGGCGCCAACCATTGCCGTCGGTCTCGGCGAAGCTGCGGACGTCTAGACTGTTGGTGCCGGCGTCCGGTTCCGTGAGCGCCATGCAGCATCCGATTTCGCCGGAAATGATTTTGGGCAGCACTGTGCGGCGCATCTCGTCGTTGCCATATTTCGATATCGAAACGCCGCCGAATATCGGGTTGAGCATAAACAGCTGCGACAAGGTGCAGCCGGCGCCGCCCTTGCACAGCGCCTCGACGATCAACGCCATGTCCAACATGCCGAGCCCGGCGCCGCCATGCTCCTCGGCCAGCGCCACGCCGCTTAAGCCCGCATCGCAAATCGCTTGCCACATCTCGCTCGGATACTCGCCCGCCGCGTCGAGCGCGCGCCAGTAATCTAGGCCGAACTGCGTGCCGATCCGGGCCGCGGTTTCGACCATCAGTTCCTGTTCTTCGCTGAGGCGGAAATCCATATGTCAGCGCCCGGCGAAATTCGCGTCGCGCTTCTCCAAAAAGGCGCTGCAACCTTCATGCGCGTCTTCGCTGTCCAAGGCGAGGCTGATCATCGCCTGTTCATGCGCGAGCGCCGACGGCAAGGACATGTCGGCGCCGGCGGCCAGGGTGCGTTTCAGGAGTTTGAGCGCAAGCGGCGATTTATCGGCGATCTTTTCCGCCAGAGCTTTGCAGACCGGCATCAGTTCCTCGGCCGCAACGACGCGGTTGGCGAGGCCGAGGGCAACCGCTTCATCGGCGCCGATGTGATCGCCGGTGAACATCAACTCCTTGGCGCGGCACAGCGGAATCTGTCGGATCAGGCGCTGGGTACCGCCGGCGCCGGGGAACAGGCCCAATTTGATTTCCGGTACGCCGATGCGCGCGGCCTCGGAAAGGATGCGAATATCGAGCGCCAGCATCAATTCGCAACCGCCGCCGAGCGCCCAACCATTGACGGCGCCGATAGTCGGCTTGTCGCAGGTTTCGACGCGGCGGAAAACATCGTGAATGGGTCCGGCGAACTCGGTGTAATGCGGCAGCCCCTGGCGCGAGTTGAGGTCGGCGATATCGCCGCCGGCCACGAACGCCTTGCCAGCGCCGGTAAAGATGATCACGCGTACGCGCTCATCCGCCTCCATATCGGCGAGCGCCCTATCCATGGCGTCGATGGTGGCGAGATCGAGCGCATTTAACTTATCCGGGCGGTTGACAGTGATTGTTCCGGTCGCGCCTTCGACATCGCTCAAGACAGCCGGCTCGGACATGGATTTTCCTCCTGTTCGCCACCGGAACCGCTTGCCCGGACCAGTGGGATATGGCTTTTCTATAGGTGTCAAAGCTTAGTGGATAAAATCGGGCAGGCAATGGACGCCACATGGGCGATTGGTTCGAAAAGCTGAAATTCGGCGATTTGCCGGCCCTGGCCCGGCAGCGCTACGGCGAACGCGAAGCGCTCTCTTTCGAGGGAAGGCGCTGGAGCTACGCCGAGTTCGACGCCGAAGTCGACCGCGTTGCGCGCGGCCTGATCGGGATCGGTGTCGAACACGGCGAACATGTCGCGCTCTGGATGGTCAACCGCCCCGAATGGCTGTTTCTGATGTACGCCACGGCCAAAGTCGGCGCCGTGCTGGTTCCGCTCAACACCCGCTACCGCACCGCGGATGTCGCCTACACGGTGAAGCAATCCGACAGCGCGACCTGGATCTCCATGGCCCGCTCGGGACCGGTCGATTATCTCGCCATGCTGCGCGAAAACCTGCCGGAAATCGGCGATCAACCGGCGCGTAGCCTGACTTGCACACAATTTCCCAAACTCCGGCGCGTGGTCCTGCTCGGCGACGCGCCGGAGCCGGGCATGCTCGATTGGGCCGATCTCGCGGAAGCCGCCGAGGCCGTGAGTCAGGACCAACTTGACGCCCGCGCGGCGGCGGTCGACGCCGATGACGTGCTGCTCATCGGCTATACCTCCGGCACCACCGGCCACCCCAAAGGCGTGATGCACAGCCATGTCATCATCCGCAACGTGATCGATAGGATCAACCGTTTCGGCGTCAGCTTCGAAGACGCCGTCATTAACAATCTGCCGATGTTTCATCTCTACGGCTATAGCGAATCAGCCATGCTCGCCATCCTCTCCGGCGCGCGACAAATCCTGATGGAGAGTTTCGACGCCGCGGAAACCCTGCGCCTGGTGGAAGCCGAGCGCGCCACCATCCTGCACGGTTTCGATACCCACTATAAGGACATGCTCGACTGCCAGGCGCGCGATGCGCGCGATCTGTCGTCGCTCCGTTTCGGCACATTTCCGGCCGGCATGCTCAACTCGACCGCCATTGCCCGGCGCAGCCAGGACGAGCTGACGCCGACGGTCTCCGGCTGGGGCATGAGCGAGACCTGGGCCTTCGCCGCATGCTCCTTCGCCAATGCCACCGAAGAGCAACGCATAGAGGCGTCGGGCTATCCGATGCCGGGGTTCGAGTTCCGCGTCATCGATCCCGAGACCGGCCGCCAGATGCCGCCCGGCGAGCAAGGCGAAATTCTGGTCCGCAGCTACCAGATCATGAAAGGCTATTACAACAAACCGGAGGAAACGGCGTCGGTGATCGACGCCGACGGCTGGCTCCATACCGGCGATACCGGCCTTCTGCGGACGGACGGCCATCTCAGATTCATCGGCCGTTTCAAGGATATATTGAAAGTGGGTGGTGAGAATGTCTCACCGGCTGAGGTCGAGGCCTTCCTGATGGCCTTGCCGGAAGTCGATCAGGTCGCTGTGGTCGGCTATCCCGATGCGCGCCTCGCCGAAGTGCCGGTCGCATTTATCGTCGCCGCGGACGGCGCGGCGGTGGATTTCGATGCCGTTGCCAGACACTGCAAGGGCAATATCGCGAGCTATAAAATCCCGCGTTATGTGTTGTGCGTCGCGGAATTTCCGATGACGCCCACCGGCAAGGTGCAGAAACATAAATTGCGCGCCCGCGCGATCGACGCGTTGGGCAAACCGGATTAGCGCCGCTCTACCGGCGGCTTGCGGCGGATGGTCCGGCCATCCGCGCCGAACAGCAGGCAGAAATCGGCGGGCAGGTGAAGCGTTACATTATCCGCTTCCGCCTCTTCCACTGTCGCGGTGATCTCCCCTTCCGCCGTATCCAGGTACAGGATCGATTTGCCGCCGGATATCTCCTTTTGCCGAATTCTTGCCGTGACGGTGTTGCTGTCGGCCTG
>PTKB01000143.1 GCA_002937555.1 Alphaproteobacteria bacterium MarineAlpha10_Bin2
TACGAGACTTATTGTGAATAGCCGCATTGGCACGCTCCCCATGATCTGCAATCTCCTTCGGTTCAACATGATGCGTGATTCACCGAAGCAAAACAACCCTCTAATGAGCATTTTCGGCCATTCTGTGGCTCCGCCCGGAGAACTCCCTGGAACAGTCGAAGGGCGCCTTGGAGAGGCGAAATGGCCGATAAAAATTTTGGGATTGTTAAAAAAATGCCATTTAATCAGATAGATAGACTAAGCGTAATCAGTTAGATAGACTAAGCGAACGCTATCAAATCAGATTGATTCGCATATTTTCCCGCGCCACGAATGCGCCGCGCCAGAGGTTGCGCGCTTCGATCTCAAGCGCTTCCATGAAGCTGTCTTCATGGTCAGGGTCGTGATGAAAAATAGCGAGTGATTTGACATTGGCCATTCGCGCCAATCGCACCCCTTCCTCCCAGGTCGAATGGCCCCAACCGACCTTGGCCGGAAACTCTGCTTCGGTGTAAGTCGAATCATAGACCACCAGATCGGCGCCATCGATCAGATCGAGAATATTTTCATCCGGCTGGCCCGGGATATGCTCAGTGTCGGTGATGTAGCAAATCGACTTGCCCTTAAACTCGACGCGGTAACCGGTAGCGCCGTCGGGATGATTGAGCATTGCCGTACGCACGCGGATTTTATCGCTGATGTGAAATGTCTCGCCGGCGTCGAAATCGACAAAGTTCAATTTGGATTTCAGCGCCTCGATCGGCACCGGAAACACCGGGTTGGCCATTTGCCCCGATATCACTTTATAGAGGCCGCCCTGTTGTTTGAGATGCCCGGCCATCAGGGTGAACTCATGCTCGGGATGAAACGCCGGGGCGAAAAACGGAAAACCGGTGATGTGGTCCCAATGGGTGTGCGAGAACAACAGCGTCGATTTAATGATGCCCTTACGGAAATTCCAATGGCCAAGATTACGGATGCCGGTCCCGGCATCGAAGATGATCTGCTCGCCGCCGGCATTGACTTCGAGGCAACTGGTATTGCCGCCGAAAGCGATATGGTCGGGCGATGGGCAGGCGATGCTGCCGCGAACTCCCCAAAACTTGAGCTTAAAACTCATTAAGCAGAGCCCCTCGGCGCCGCGACTATACGCGGCGCTAGCTTCCAGGCGCCGAATTCACCCCCGTCGAGAGTTTTCGTCGGCATTTCTATTAAATAGCTACCGAATCGAAAATGGTTAGCCCCAGCCTACAATTATTATTTGCCCGATCCAACGCGCCGTTCATGTGACCGCCGTCACAATACGCCGCACGGGACCGGGCCATGCCGCCTCCGCTCAAATTGGGAATTCGATCTGACCGAGCCGGCGCGACATCTTCATGTTCTCGGAATAGTCGATCGGCACGCCGATCACGGCCGGGCCTTCTTGTTTGAAGGCTTCCTCCAGGGCGCCGGGTAACTCGCTGGCTTTGGTCAGAGTCTTGCCCCAGCAGCCGTATGATTTGGCCCACATTTCAAGATCGGGATTGCCGAATCCAAGCTCGCAATGTTTGCCGTTGAAGGCGTTCTGCTGTTTCCACTTGATCAGACCGTATTCGCCGTCCATCCAGATCATCGCCACCACATTCAATTTGTAGCGGACCGCGGTCTCGATATCCTGGGCATTCATGAAGAATCCGGCATCGCCGTTGATCGACAATATCTTGCGCTTGGGCATGGCGATCTTCCCGCCGATCGAGCCGGGAAAGGCAAAGCCCATGGTGCAAAAGCCGTTCGAGATGAGGCAAGTGTTTGGCGTGTCGCACTGGTAATAGCGCGATATCCACATTTTATGGGCGCCCACGTCGGAGAGCAGAATATCGTCCGGCCCGAGCGCCTGGCGCACGTCATACAGCACTTTCTGTGGTTTCATCGGGAAGGATTTGCTGTTCTTTTCCCGTTCGAGATCGCTATGGATGGTATTGCGCAAAGCGGCGCGCTTTGAGATCTTGTTGAGTGGCCCTTTCTTTTTGGCCTTGCGCTGGCGTTTGGTGATTTCCTCGTTGATCTGCCATAGCCCGTCGGCGACGTCGCCGACGACATCCACGTTGGCCTCATAATCCTTGTCGATCTCGGCCGGCCAAAAATCGATATGGACAATTTTCTTGGCCCGCCCCTTGTTCCAGAACGAAGGCGCGTACTCGACCAGATCGTAGCCGACCGAAATGATGACGTCGGCGTCGCGCATGGCAACGAGGATATGATCCTTGCCCTGCAGGCCGACCGTAAACAGACAATGCTCGTCGCTGCGCGGAATGGCGCCCTTGCCCATGAAGGTGTTGACCACGCCGATGCCGGTTATCTTGGCCAAGCGCTTCAACTGCTCGGAAGCGCGCTTCCGCACCGCGCCGTTGCCGGCCAGGATAAGCGGACTTTTGGCTTTCATAATGATATCCACGGCCTGACTGACGGCCTTGTGGTCGGCTCCCGGCCGGCGCGATTTTTCCGGCGTAATCGGTTTGTTTTTGGTTTGCGCTTTGGCCAGATCTTCCGGTAGTTCGATCAGGACGGCGCCCGGTTTTTCGGTTTCAGCGACCTTGAAGGCTTTGCGGATGATCTCGGGAATATTGTCGGGGTGGTGCACTGTCTGCGCCCATTTGGTGATCGGCTTGAACATCGAAACCGAATCCATGTTTTGGTGGCTCTCTTTGTGCAGGCGTTCGGTGTCGGCTTGGCCGATCAGGCAGATCAACGGCGCGCGGTCCATATTTGCGTCCGCCACGCCGGTCACGAGATTGGTGGCACCCGGTCCGAGCGTACCCAAACACAGGCCCGCCTTGCCGGTGAGCCGGCCGTATGCGTCCGCCATGAAGGACGCCGCCTGCTCATGACGGCACAGAACAAATTTGATTTTGCTGTCCATGAGCGAAATCATAAAATCAGCGTTTTCCTCGCCCGGAATGCCGAAGATATGCGTGACGCCTTCTTTCTCGAGACATTTGACGAAAAGATCGGATGCTTTCATCGAGCCTACTCCCCATTTTCGATTTTACGCTTGCTTGACAATTAGAGTATCCGGGCGTTGCAAGCCGCGTCAACCGATTGCGCGGGTTGACATTAGCCCGCTTGGCCCGTGCTGAAGGTTTATTAACTCTCCGGCTCTATCATGTGTGCCGCAATCATGGTTCAAGCTTCAACCAATCGCGACGCATCCCCGCCCCATCCCGAGGGCAGCTTTGAGCGTGCCTTCGACGCCCATTTGAAAGGCGCGCTCGACGGTGCGGTGGCTGGCTATCAGGAAGTTGTCGCCGCCCAGCCCACACATGTCGACGCGTGGGGCAATCTATGCATCGCGCTCTGTGATCTTGGCCGCGCCGAGGAGGCGGCCGAGGCGGCGCGGCGCGCGCTTGCCCTTCGTCCCGACATTGCGGCGCTCCATATTAATCTCGCCGCCGCCCTCAAAGTGCTGGGACAGTTCGGCGACGCCGCGCGCGCTGGAGCAGGCGATTGCGCTTGAGCCCGATTCGGCTGCGGCGCATCTCATCCTCGGCAATCTGTTGCGCGCCGCCGGCGCAGCCGATGCCGCACTTAAATCTTATGAACGCGCCGGCTTGCTAGCGCCCGGCGATATCGCCGCCCATTCCAATCAGGGTCTCGCGCTCAAGGATCTCGGCCGACCCGAAGCCGCGCTGATTCGCTTCCGCCGCGCGCTGGCGGTTAATCCAGGCGCGGCGGAAGTGCATTTCAATCTCGGCAATACGCTGCGCGAAACCGGCGCCTTGGAAGACGCCGCGGCAGCCCTCGGGCGCGCCGTCGCGCTCGACCCGGCGCATCTCCGTGCGCGCACCAATCTCGGCGTCACTTTACGCGATCTTGGGCGCACCGAAGACGCCGTGGCGGCGTTCGACGCGGCAATCGCTTGCGATAGCGATCATGCCGACGCTCATTGGAACCGCGCCTTGGCGCTTCTTTTAGCCGGTGATTTCGAGCGCGGTTGGCCGGGATACGAATGGCGCTGGCGGGCCACGGCGATGACGCCGCGCGATTTTGCTGTGCCGCCATGGGATGGCGCGCCGCCGGAATGGCGCACCGTGCTGCTCCATGCCGAGCAAGGGCTCGGCGATTGTTTGCAGTTCATCCGCTATGCGCCGCTGGTGGCGGCGAAAGGCGCCAAAGTGGTGGTGGAGTGACCGGCGCCACTCACCGGTCTGGTGGCAAGCTGCGCCGGTGTATCCGAGGTGGTCGCGCGCGGCGCAGAGTTGCCGCCGTTCGATCTGCACGCGCCGCTGATGAGCCTGCTCGGCCCGATGGCGACGCGGGCCGATACGATACCCGCGGATACGCCCTATCTGAGCGCGCCCAAGCGTGCCGGCGCCGAGCTTAAGAAGGCGCTCGAGCAAGCGGCGGCGGGCAAGAAAATCGGCATCGCCTGGGCCGGCAATCCGGCGCATGAGAACGATCGCAACCGCTCCTGCGGCGCGGCTCGTTTCGCGCGCTTGGCCGTAGCGCCGAATGTCGGCCTGTTCAATCTGCAAAAAGACGCTTCGTCCGCGGCGCTAAGCCAATTGCCACTCGCCGTCGATCTCGCGCCCCATCTCGATGATTTCGGCGCCACCGCGTTTGCCGCAGAGCGCATGGATTTGATCGTCACCGTCGATACCGCGCTGGCCCACCCGGTTTGGTTGTTGCTGCCGTGCGCGCCGGAATGGCGCTGGTAGCTCGGTCGTGACGACAGTCCGTGGTATCCGACCATGCGGCTGTTCCGCCAGGCGCAACCCGGCGATTGGGACGGTGTGTTCCGGCGCGTCGCACGGGCCCTCGAAACGCATTAGGTTAAGTTCGGTTGGCCCACCACGTAAATGTGGTGGTAGCCTTGGCCAAACGGCGGGTGGTCTGCCGTCCAGCTGAGGGAGAACAACAATGGAACTACCGGAATTAGCGAAACAGCTGCTTGCGGGTAAGAATTTTGCCACCATCGCCACATTGATGCCTAGCGGTGCGCCGCAGGCGAGCGTGGTTTGGGTCGATGTGGACGGCGACACCATCATCTTCAATACCTCCGAAGGCCGGATCAAACCCAACAACCTGCGGCGCGATGGGCGCGTGGCGATCGCCGTTCACAATGCCGAGAATCCGTATCAGCAGGCGATGATCCAGGGCCATGTCACCGAAATGGTGCATGACGGCGCGGACGCGCATATCGATGCGATGGCGAAAAAATATATGGGCGTCGACGAATACCCGTACCGTCAGGAAGGGGAGAAGCGGGTGATGATCAAGATTGCCGCCGACAAAGTCGGGCTGATGGACCCCTGAGGCCTACGCTTGAGGGAACCCAAAAATAATCTTCCCGGCGGCACCACCAACCGGAATGCGTTTGCATTCCGGCAAGCGCGACCGCGCGCCCGAGTTAATACGAGGTAAGCCAAGGCCACGGATGTGGCCGCCCGGCGCTTGAGGGCCAAACAAAAAACAGCTGCGCTTGGTGCGCGCCAACTCTCCAACCTCTCTTCCCCCCGGGGAAGAGAGGCTTGTCACGGGTTCGAACATGCATCGCACATCGCGCAGCGCGACGCCGGGTCAGCCGTCTTTGGCGGCGCGGAACAAATCGATAATCTGTTTGGCGATTTCGCTGATATCGTCGCCGCCCGGCTTGTACCAGACCAGGGACCACGCCATCGCACCGATCAGGGAGAGGCGCAAATATTTGTGGCTCGCACCCGCCCGGAGCGGCACCGCGTCGACCAATTCGCGGAACATATTTTCATATTCATCGCGCGCGACGATCATGCGGGCGCGCAGTTGTTTTGAATGGCGGTGGGGAAACTCGGTGGCGATGACGCTGCCATATTCCTTGGCCGCGTGCAGCGCTTCGAGATGCGCGGCGCAGGCCGCTTCGAGGCGCGCCCAAGGCTCGCTCTCTCGCGCGATCGCTTCGGCCACTTTGGTTTTTACTTTGCGCACGCCCTCGTCATGGACGGCGCCGAGCACTTCTTCTTTCGACGCGAAATGATAGTACATCGAGCCCGGCAATATTCCGGCGGCGCTTGAGATGTCGCGCACCGAGGTGCCTTCATAGCCGGCGCGGCTGAAGCAGTGCGCCGCCGCATCCAATATCCGCGCGCGGCGATTGTCCTTGCGGCGCCGTTCTTTGCGCCGGTTGCCTGTGGCCGCCATATTCGCCGCCCCGGTCGTCGTGGTTCGTTGCCGCTGAGCCTAACAAATGATCATTAGAGCGAAAAGCCCGGCCGCGGCCGGTTTTGAGGCCGGAAAAATTCATGCCATCATCGCCGGGCCGCGAACGCGCGGGCTGGAAATTTGCCGAGGAGAAGGACCATGGGTCTGCTTCGATCGCTGCCCAAAGATGCCACGATGCTCGATTTGTTCAAGGCTCATGCCGAGCCGATGGCGCGCCTGATCGATTTCGAGGACAAATTGATGCGCGGGCCATCGCCGTTCAGCGATGCCGAGCGCGAAATCATCAGCGCCTTCACCTCCGGACTGAACTCCTGCACTTATTGTCACCGCAGCCATTCCTTTGTGGCCGAGGAATTGGGCGTCGGCGAGGCGGTGGTGCCGGCGCTTTTGGACGATATCGACAGCGCGCCCATCGATGCACGCCTCAGACCGATCCTTCGCTATGTGCGCAAACTGACGCTCACGCCGTCGCGCGCCTTGTCGAGGCGGACGCCGCGGCCGTCTATGACGTCGGCTGGAACAGCGAAGCCCTGTTTCACGCCATCGCCATTGCCGCCTATTTCAATTTCTGCAATCGCATCACGGCGGGCGCCGGCCTCGACGTTCCCGACGCCACCTTGCGCGAAGCTGCCAAGCAATTGGCGGAGAAGGGTTACAAAAATAGTTACGGCGGGCTTAAGCCCTGAACGGCGCAGACCGGTTCCGTCTCACAATGCACTCTTCGGCCCAAAGGCGAGCGAGACCGCGTAGCCTTCGCGCTTTACGGTGACGAAGCGGTT
>PTKB01000144.1 GCA_002937555.1 Alphaproteobacteria bacterium MarineAlpha10_Bin2
AAGCGATATAGCAAACATCCGTCGCCGCCTTGCGGGTAAACACCGGATAGCCATCCAGCCCCTGCTCCTGCGCTCGTTTGATTTCGCTGTCCCAATAGGCGCCCTTGACCAGCCTGAGCGGTATGCGCCGGCCGGTCTCGCGGGCGAGATCGGCGAGCCAGTCGATTACCGCCGGCGCGCGCTTTTGGTAAGCCTGGACGACGAGGCCGAACCCCGTCCAATTCTCGGCCGCTGGCGACTGGTAAACCGCTTGGAACATGTCGAGCAGCGGTTCAAGTCTCACGGCCTCCTCGGCATCCAGAGTCAGCCCGATACCTTGCTTCTTGGCGAGCTCCGCCAACGCGCCAAGGCGCGGCGCCAGCTCATCCCTGAGCCGCGCCGATTTGGCGAATTCGAAGCGCGGATGCAGCGCCGAGAGCTTGACCGATATGCTCGGCGCCTCGAACACACCCGTCGCATCATCGACGGTATCGCCGACCGCCTCGATGGCGGCGCGATAGGCTTCGAAATAGCACTCGGCATCGCCCTTGGTAAGCGCCGCCTCGCCCAACATATCGAACGAATAGCGCTCGCCCTTCGCTTCGCCGCCGCGGCCACGCGCGATCGCATCCCCGATATCGCGGCCCATGACGAATTGCCGGCTCATGATGCGCATCGCCTGGCCGACGGCTTTGCGGATAACTGGCTCGCCGGCCCGCGCTACGGCCTTCTGCACGAGCAGCCAGGGCCGGCTGCCGGCGGCCCCTCGTGCAAACGGATCACCCGCCCGCTCAACATCAGCGCCCAGGTCGACGCGTTGACCAACATGGATTCGCTGCCGCCCAAATGACTTTCCCATTCGGCCGTGCCGATCTTGTCGCGGATCAGGAGGTTCGCGGTTTCTTCGTCGGGAATGCGCAGGAAAGCCTCGGCCAGGCACATCAGCACCACGCCTTCCTCGGTATCGAGGCCGAATTCAACCAGGAAAGCGTCGAGGCCGCCGGCATCGCGCCGCTGCCAGCGCACCGTTTCCACCAATCGCCGGGCCAATGCCTCGGCGCGCATTTCGCCGTCGCGCGGCAATTCCGCGCGCGGTAACAGGCGTTTTACAGCGGCGACTTCATCGGCGCGGTAAACTGCGCTTATGACGGCACGAGATTTTGAAGTTTGTTGCATCGCCGGCCCACATGTCATTACGCCATGAGATAGATGCCCGCCGCAATCATCGCCATGCCGGTGACGCGCCCAACCCAGGGACCGTGCGGAAACATTTTCTCGACCGCCACGAATATCGTGATGACGGCGACCCAAATCAAATTCATCACGCCGCCGACAAACAACAGCGCCATGACCGACCAGCAACAGCCCAGGCAAAATGCGCCGTGGCTCAATCCCATGCGGAAGGCACCCCCGGTTCCCGGGCGCCAATGATGCATGATGAATGCCAGCGGCGAGCGGCAATGCTTGAGGCAGGCCTGTTTCAACGGCGTCCATTGATAAATGCCGGCGGCAATAAACAGCCCGCCACCGAGATAGACGCTGGTGCTCACCATCCCGGGCGACAGCAGCGCGGCATTCTGCAAACCCCATTGTGATGCTGTCGCAAGCACACTGAACACCGCCCAAACGACAATATAGCCGGCGGCGAAAATCGCGGTTGGGACGTAAACATGGCCCTTGTCGCGCTGCTTTGAATTGACGCGGGCGAATATCAAGATCATCGGCGCCGCGCTCGGCAACATCATGGCGACCATCATGATCGCCCACATCAGCAGCATTAAGAGGCCGTCCGCCACGGTCCAGGGCCTCAATTTGGCGGCCATATCGCCCATGCCGCCCATCGCCGCCGCCATGTCGCCCATGGCGAGCGCCAGGTAGATCAAATACGCCCAGGCAAGCGCGGCCAACGCCAGCAAACTGCCGACGACAACCAACCGGTCGCGTTTCAGAACAACTTCGATCATCGGCCGATCAAGCGCCTTTCCCGCCGCGATTAGATGACGGGGCCTTCCGGCGTCATGTGGATCATGGCAAACTGGCCATAGCTATCGGCGAAATCGAGAGCGATCGCGGTGCTGGTTTGCGTGGTGCCGCTGCCCATTTCGGCCTCGGTAAATTCGAAGCCCCCGGGCATGACAATTTTGGCACTATGCTCGGCGCCGGTCACCGGATTGCGGATCGGCGTGCCGTTCGATTGCACCAGGCCGGGCACATTCACGGTCGCTGTGCGCCGCGCGACATCGACTTCGAATTCGATCGGCTCGAACAGCGTCTCATGGGTGGTATCGATGACGCTGGCAAAGACATTGAACACCGTGGCGCCGGGCTCGCTATGCTCGCCGCTCTGAATGGCCATGATCGCTTCGCGCTGCGCCGCGTCGGCCCGCGCATCGATAATATTCTGCTTTTCACCGCCGCCTTCGTGTACCGGGCCCGGCCAGACGTAGAGGCTGATCCAATTGAGGCCGTCCAGCCGCACATCGCCGAAATGGCCTTCTTCGATATTCATCGCCGCCATGCCGCGGCAGTCGCCATAGGTCGGCAAGGCGTTGAACTGGCACGGGCAGCCCCAGGCGCAGTTGCAGCTGGCGAATTCCGGGCCCTTGATGCGCCAGTCGGTGTAACCCTTGCTGGCGCCGTTGCCGGAAGTCATGCCGGCGACCAATCGAACGGCGCGAAATGGCCGTTATGTCCGCCCTCGGCATCGTCCCAATCGATGCCGAAGACATGCATATGGCTTTCCGTGCCGGTGGCGAGCGCGAGCCGCGCATTGACCGGATGGCCGGTATTGTCGATATGGATCGGCACGTTCGGGTCGGCCATGCTGGGCGTTGCCTCGGCGGCATTCTCGAACAGCGCGCCGGCCTTGACGCTGAACGACATCTCCTGCTTGTCGATTTCGATGGCGGCGCGTTCGATCCCGGCGAAATTGCCGACCAGGGCGGCGCCCATTTCCATCGGGCCGCCGACATCGCCGGAGCAGATTTGCCCGACCGCATCGACCTGCGCATCGCTCGCCTTGTCGTCGATGATCAACCCGACGGTCCAATTGCCGCCCGCCATTGGGCCATCGACCGAGATCGCAATAATGAAGGCGACGCCGCCAAGGTCGGTATCGCCGAACGTTCCGTCGTTAATGCGCATCACAATGGCGGCAATACAGGTATCGTGGGTCGGTTGCGCCTGCATGTTGGTGTAGATGCAAGGGCAAAGATAATCGCAATTGCAGGTCTCGAAATAATCGCCGGCAATGCGCCAGTTCGTTCCAGCCATGATGCCCCCTATTGGTTCTGTTCTTGATTGCAGCCCAGCATGATCGCTGGCGGGCGATCCTACAAGAGCCCGAGCGCCCTCAGTTCGGCGGCCATTTCCGCCGGCATGTCACCGAATTCCTCGATCGACCCGCCGAGGTCGGGCGGCGCGCTGCCGGCTTCGAAATAGCGCCACCCCTGATGCGGCCGGCGGCGTGCCGGAACGGTCAGCACCAGTTCAGGATCGAGGACGAAGGCGCATTTGCTGCTGCCCGTTTCATCGGTTTTGACGACCCGCAAATCGAGCAGCCGCTGGCGCACGCGGATAAAATTGCGCACCACCCAGAACAAGGAACCGCCATCCAGCACCTGTTCGGCGCGCCGCGGCATGAAGCGCGTGACATGACATAGGCTGCCGTTTTCAGCCAGGCGCCGCGCCTGAACTTCGCGCAAATGTCCGATATTCTCGATACCGACTGCGAGCTTGAGCAAATGAAGCGCCATTAGAGCACAAGCCCGCCGCGAATCACCGCCAACGCGGCTTCCTCTTTTCGAGAAAGGCGTTGATGCCTTCCTGCCCCTCATCCGAGACGCGGATACGCGCGATTCGCTTCGCCAGGTCGACCAGCATATCGCCATCGAGCGTGCGTCCGTGAACCGCCTTGATCAGGTTTTTGGCCTCGGCTTGCGCGTTTGGGCCACCCTGGAGGAGCAACTTGACGAACGTATCGCCGCGCACCGTCAAGGCTTCGTCCGGCACCACTTCGTGCACCAGTCCGATGCGCTCGGCATCGGCCGAATCAATGCTTTCGCCGGTGAGGAAATAGCGCCGCGCATAGCTGTCGCCGATGGTGTTGATGACGAACGGGCTGATGACGGCGGGAATCAATCCGAGCCTTACCTCGGTTAAGGAAAAGCGCGCGTGACGCGCGGCGATGGCGATATCGCAGGCACAGATGAGGCCGACGCCGCCGGCATAGGCCGGCCCTTGAATCAGCGCGACGGTTGGCTGAGGGAGCGCATCTAAAATCTGAAGTAATTCAATTAAAGATCTGACATCATGTAAGTTTTCGGCCTCGGAAAATTTCGCCGATCGTTTCATCCAGTTGAGGTCCGCGCCGGCGCAAAATGTCTTGCCGCGGGCCGTCAAAAGCACCACCCGGACATCTTCGTCATCGCCGAGCGTGCGCAATTCTCGGGTCAGGCGCTCGATCGTCTCATCGTCGAACGCGTTGTGCACTTCGGGCCGATTGAGGGTGATCGTCGCCACACCCCTGGTATCTACCGAGACAAGCACATTTCCTTCGGGCATTTGATTACATCCTGAATATGCCAAATGTTGATTGTTCCACCGGCGCATTCGCCGCCGCCGCGAGTCCGCGGGCGAGTACGGCTCTGGTATCCACCGGGTCGATTACACCATCGTCCCACAAGCGGGCCGAGGAATAATAGGGTTGTCCTTGTGTTTCATATTGCTCGAGGATCGGCGCCTTGAACGCGGCCTCTTCTTCGTCCGGCCACTCGCCGCCCTCTTCCTCGATGCGGTCGCGGCGAATGCGCGCCAGCACGCTCGCCGCCTGCTCGCCACCCATCACGGAAATCCGCGCATTCGGCCACATCCACAGGAAGCGCGGTTCATAGGCGCGCCCGCACATGCCGTAATTGCCGGCGCCGAAGCTGCCGCCGATCACGACTGTAAATTTCGGCACGTTTGCGCAGGCCACCGCCATCACCAGCTTAGCGCCGTCTTTGGCGATGCCGCCCTGCTCGTACCGCTTGCCGACCATGAAGCCGACAATGTTCTGCAGAAAAATAAGCGGAATTCCGCGTTGGCAGCACAGCTCGACAAAATGCGTGCCCTTCAGCGCCGATTCGGAAAACAGAATGCCGTTGTTGCCGAGGATGCCGACCAGGCGCCCTTCGATGCGGGCGAACCCGGTCACCAGAGTTTGCCCGTAGCGCGCTTTGAATTCGTCGAACTCGCTGCCGTCGACGATGCGCGCAATGACTTCGCGGACATTGAACATGCGCCGGAGCGATGTCGGCACGACGCCGTAAATCTCTTTCGCATCATGCGCCGGCGGCACCGGTTGGACATGATCCCGGGCGCCGTTCGTGGCGCCGTTCAAGCGCGCCACAATGCCGCGCGCGCGCTCCAACGCCGCAGCATCGTCTTCCGCCATATGGTCGGCGACGCCGGAAATCCGCGTATGCACGTCGGCGCCGCCAAGATCTTCCGAACTCACCTCTTCCCCGGTCGCGGCTTTGACCAACGGCGGGCCAGCGAGAAAGATCGTGCCCTGATCCTTGACGATGATGGTCTCGTCCGACATCGCGGGCACATAAGCGCCGCCGGCCGTGCACGACCCCATCACGACGGCGATCTGCGCAATACCGTCGGCCGACATGCGGGCCTGATTGTAAAAGATCCGCCCGAAATGCTCGCGGTCGGGAAACACCTCGTCCTGATGGGGCAGATTGGCGCCGCCGGAATCGACCAGATAAATGCATGGCAGCCGGTTCGTCGCGGCGATTTCCTGGGCGCGCAGATGTTTCTTCACGGTGATCGGAAAATAAGTGCCGCCTTTGACCGTCGCGTCATTGACGATCAGGATGCAGTCTCGCCCCGAGACACGGCCGATGCCGGTGATAATGCCGGCTGCCGGCACATCGCCGCCATAGAGGCCATGCGCCGCCAGGGCCGAAAATTCGAGCAGTTCCGTGCCAGGATCGATGAGCGCCTGAATGCGCGCCCGCGGCAGCATTTTGCCGCGATCTTCATGGCGCGCGCGGGCCTTTTCGCCGCCGCCGGCGCGGATATCGGTCAAAGTGGAATTGAGACCATCCACCAGCGCCTGCATCGCGCTGGCATTTTCCGCAAATTCCGGCGAGCCGGTATCGACATTGCTCGGCAACTGCGCCATGCAGAGAATCCTCCTATCACTCCAAGATTACCCGCCCGTGAGCGCGAATGAAACATGATCGTCGCGCCGCGAGCCGCTATAGTGCGCGCCGGAGGCGATATGAAATTACCTGAACTAAGCGAGCTACAAGCGGCGGGGGAGCTGGTCCACCGGACCGTGACGCCGACGGCGCAAATCTGCTGGCCGCTGCTCAGCCGCCGGGCCGGTGCGGAAGTGTGGGTCAAGCACGAAAATCACACGCCGATCGGCGCCTTCAAGGTGCGCGGCGGGCTGATTTATATGGACGCGATCAAGCGCCAAGGCGGCACCAAGCGAGTGCTCGCCGCGACACGCGGCAATCACGGCCAGAGCATCGCTTTCGCTGCTGCGCGCGCCGGGCTGGATTCCACCATCGTCGTGCCGCGCGGCAATTCGCCCGGCAAGAACGCGGCGATGCAGGCCTTTGGCGCGGAATTGATCGAGCATGGCCGTGATTTCCAGGAGGCGCTGGAGCACGCCCTGACCCTCGCCGGCGAGAACGGCGTGACGCTCGTCCCCTCGTTCGACATGTCGCTTGCGAAGGGCGTGGCGAGTTACGCCCTCGAGCTGCTCTACGCCGCGCCGGATCTCAATACGGTCTATGTGCCGATCGGCCTCGGCTCCGGCATTTGCGGCCTCATCTCAGCGCGCGACGCGCTCGGCCTGAAGACACATATCGTCGGCGTGGTGAGCGAAAACGCGGCGGCCTAC
>PTKB01000145.1 GCA_002937555.1 Alphaproteobacteria bacterium MarineAlpha10_Bin2
GGCGGGAAAATATTCACGCCGGAGCATTTCGAAGAGCGCCTTCGCCATGTGATCGGGGTAAAAAAAAAAAAGAAACGGGAATTACCGACTCTGCAGGAATAGAACAATTATGTATCTCTTTGGTCCTCAATAATTCGTAAATTCTAGAGGATATAAGAGACATTATTGCGCCGGTTATTTCTTCTCATTTAGGAACTTTCTTAATGGTAATAGTCCCGAAAATACCGAGAACGCCAACCGGGAAACCGCAACGCAAGAAGCTGAATGCGCTGATATCGGAGCTTCAGGAAACGGTGTGACCGGACGAATACGGTCCGTTACTCCTCCGACGGCTTGAAATCGAGCGAGGCCGAATTGATGCAGTAGCGCAGGCCCGTCGGCTGGGGGCCGTCCTCGAAAACATGGCCCAAATGGCCGTCGCAGCGCGCGCACAACACTTCGACGCGGCGCATGCCGTGGTTGGTATCGGCAAGCTCACCGACATTCTCGGCCTCGATCGGGCGCCAAAAACTCGGCCAGCCGGAGCGTGAATCGTATTTCGTGTCGGACGAGAACAGTTCCGTCCCACAGCAGGCGCAGACATAGGTGCCGGATGATATTTCGTCGCAATATTTGCCGCTGAACGGCGGCTCCGTTCCTTTCAGCCTAAGCACTTGATACTGCTCCGGCGTCAGGATTTCACGCCATTCGGTATCGCTCTTGGTGATCTTGTCGCTCATTCGATTTCCTCCCGAAGGAGATATTACACCATCTCGCGGCGCGCGCTCACGAGATAAAGCGGATCCGTCTTGCCGGGCGCAGGCGAAAGATCTTCGAACGAGAGATCCTGAAAGCCGCCGGCGGTGCGCAGGTAGGTTTCCAGGAGCCTGGCATGGTCGGCGTCGCCGATGCCGCGCCAAATCGCCACCGCCTTGGTCGGGAACATGCGGTTGGAGAAGGATATGGCGAATGGCGCGCCCGGTTTCAACACCCGCGCGACATCGGCGAAGACCTCCACCGGGCGGGTCAAATACTGCACCGAGACGGCAAGGATACAGGCGTCGAAGCTGCGGTCGGTGAACGGCATGGTGGGATTGGTGTTGAGATTGTGAATCAGGCGATCACTCAATTGCTGATTCTCATTTAGCTCGGTCTCGTTCATGCCCAATCCGACGACGCGCCCGAATACCGGCTCGGCGGGCAAATGCGAGGCATAGCTCGACATCAGGTCGAGAATGTCGCCGCCCGCCGGCAGGACGCGGGCGTAATAGCCCGACAGCGCTTCGCAGGCCGGCTCGTCGATATGCTTGACCAGGCGCGGCAGACGATAAAACAGCTCGTCGTCACCGCCGTCCTGGCGAACGAAATGCTTCAGTTTGAATTCGTTTCGCATTGCCGGCCCAGCATATACTCTATTGGTTAAAGCAGATGCGATACTCGGCAACGAATGGACAACTGGAGACACTCAGCATGATCACCAAGGGCGTCGAGGAACTCTGCGCCGAAGCGGAAGCGGAAATCGAGACCGTCACGGCGGAAGAAGCCGTCAAGCTTGCCGAAGACGAGGGCGTGCAACTCGTCGATATCCGCGATATCCGCGAACTTTGGCGCGAGGGCGCGGTGCCCGGCGCAGTGCATGCGCCGCGCGGCATGCTGGAATTCTGGATCGACCCGGAAAGCTCCTATCACCGCGAGGTGTTCGCCAGCGGCAAACGCTTTGTGTTCTTCTGCGCCGGCGGCTTGCGCTCGGCGCTCGCCACCCAGGCGGTCCAGCGCATGGGCCTGAAGCCGGTGGCCCATATCGCCGGCGGATTCGCCGCCTGGAAGGAAGCGGGTGGAACCACCGTCGCCAAAGAAAAGAAATAGCACCGGCCGCTCGGATCGAGGCGCACTGCCGGGCGGATAGACGCCGTTGAAACAAATCGCCACGCTTGCCGATCCCTTCGCCGCCGCCTATTTGCGCCTGCCGGGCCAGATCCGCGGCATGCTGCTGCTGCTCTGCGCCACCATTCTGTTCTCCGGTATGCACGCGCTCATTCGCCATGTCGGCGAAGCGCAACATCCGTTCGAGATGGCGTTTTTCCGCAATCTGTTCGGCTTTATCGTGCTGGCGCCGTTTTTCTTGCGCTATGGCTTCAGCATCCTGCGCACCCAACGCCTCGGGCTGCACGCGCTGCGCGGCACGGTTCATGTCGGCTCGATGCTGCTGTTTTTCTCCGCCGTCACCATCGCACCGCTCGCCACCGTGGCAGCGATGACGTTCACCGCGCCGCTCTTCGTCACCCTCGGCGCGGTCTTCTTACTGGGAGAGAAAATCCGTCACCGCCGTGTCGGCGCGCTGTTGCTCGGCTTCGCCGGTGTGATGATCGTGCTTCGCCCCGGGATCAGCGAATTGGAAACCGGCGCCCTGCTGGCGCTCGGCTCATCGGTCATCTGGGCCACGGCGCTGCTCATGATCAAGGTTTTGTCGCGCACCGAATCGAGCGTGACGCTGACCGCCTATATGACGCTCTTCCTGACGCCGCTTTCCGCCATCCCCGCCGCTTTCGTCTGGCAGTGGCCGACCTGGGAGGAGTTGGGCTGGCTCGCCTTGATGGGCACGGTGGGCACCGCCGGGCATCTCTTTCTGGCGCAAGCCTTCCGCGAGGCCGACGCAACGACGGTGCTGCCGGTCGATTTCCTGCGCCTGATTTGGGCCAGCCTGCTCGGTTATTTCCTGTTCGGCCAAATACCCGAAGCGCTGGTGTGGGTCGGCGGCGCGGTGATTTTCTCAAGCACTATCTATCTCGCCTACCGCGAAGCGGTGGTTACGCGCCGCACCCGCAAAGAGACCGATCCGCCGATCCCGCCCGGTTGAAACCGGCTCAGCCGGTGCGCAGCACGCCTTTTTCTTTCAACTCGGCCACCTCATTGGCGTTGTAGCCAAGGCCGAGCGCGATTTCCTCCGAATCCGCACCGAGCATGGGGGCGTGCATGTTCACATCGCCGGGCTCTTCGCGGAATTTGAGCGGGATGCCGAGATGGGCGTTGCCTTCATCGTCGTGCAGCAGCATGTCGCGCGCCTTCAGATGCTCATTCTCGAAGGCTTCCTTGAGGTCGAGCACCGGCGCGAAACAGATATCGCGGCCCTCGAACCATGCACTCCATTCGTCCCGGGATTTGCTCATGAAGGTCTCGCATAGATAATCGCGCAAGGGCGATTGGGGCTCGCCGGGCGGCAGCTTGGCGACTTCGATCAAATCCTCGCGCCCCATGGCGGTGAGGAAATTGGTGACGAATTTCATCTCGCTGCCGCCGAGGGTGATGTGGCCGCCGCCTTTCACCGCATAGGGCCGGTAGAAGGCGGCGCCGCCCTGGGTGCGCTCTGAGAGCGGTTTGGGCGCGCGGTCTTCGGCGAACACTTTGCCGGCAATATGCGGCGTCCAGGAAACCACGCTGTCATACATCGACATGTCGAGATAATCGCCTTTGCCGCCCTCGGCCCGGCCGACCAGCGCCATCAAAATGCCGGCGAAAGCCATCAGCGAGCCGCCCATGTCGCTCGGCGGCATGCATGGCATGTTGGGCTGGCCGTCCTTATCCACACTGAGGCTGGCCACGCCGGCGAGCGCCAAGACGCTCAGATCATGCGCCGGACGGTCGCGGTAAGGCCCATCCTGGCCGAAGGCGGAGATCGAGCAATAAACCACCTGCGGCGCACGCGGGGCGACTGCGTCATAGCCGATACCGAGACGGTCGACGACGCCCGGGCGGAAGGTCTCGAGCACAACGTCCGATGTTTCGGCCAGACGAAGGAACAATTCCCGCCCCTCCTCGCTCTTGAGGTCGAGCGACAGGCTCTTCTTGCCGCGGTTGGCGTTGCGGTAATAGACGGTCTGGCCGCCGCTTTGGGGCCCTATATGGCGCGCCGGATCGCCGCTTTTGGTGTCTTCGATCTTGATCACCTCGGCGCCATGGTCGGCCATCATCATGGTCAGGTGCGGACCGGGTAAAAACCGGGATAAATCCAGCACCTTTATTCCTGTCAATTTCATTATGCGCTCCCGAAATTTCACCGCAATGCCGCGCCCACATGTCGGAATTATCTGCGCAGCGCCACCAGAGACCCTTATAATGGCCCTCCCGGCCGGTTGCCAATATTGGCGCGGCGCAATTATCTGACGACAACCGCATGGCTAGGACAAAAGCTCGGAAATCGCGCCTGCGCTATCAAGAGGTGGCCGACGCACTGCTCGGGCAGATCGCCAACGACCGCCACCCGGTGGGCGCGATGCTACCGTCGGAACTCGAACTGTGCCAGCAATTCAGCGTCAGTCGCTACACCGTGCGCGAGGCGCTCCGGAGATTGGGCGATATGGGCGTGGTGTCGCGGCGCCAGGGCTCGGGCACCCTGGTCCGGGCGCGCGAGCCGGCGGCGAAATATGTTCAAAGCCTCGGCTCGTTGGGTGAATTTCTGAATTATCCGGAAGACACGCGCCTTCACATTCTGTCGGCGCAGGAACGGGTGGCCGACAAGGCGCTGGCCGATTTGCTCGACGGCCGCCAGCGCCGGCGTTGGTTCCATATCGAAGCCTTGCGGCGGCGCTCCGACGGTTTGCCGCTGTGTTGGAGCAATATTTACGTGCTGCCCAAATTTGCCTCCCTGGTGCAATGGATCGGCAAGGACACCACCCCGGTTCATCTGCTGATCGACCGCCATTTCGATCAACGCCCGGCGAAAATCGAGATCGACATGTTCGCCGGCGAGATTTCGCCCGAACATGCAGCCGCGCTCGAAGTCGAGCCGGGCACGCCGGCGCTGGTTATCGTCCGCCGCTACGCCGAAGCATCGGGACGGCACTACGAAATCTCGGTGATCGAGCATCCCGCCGGGCGGTTTACCTATTCGATGGAACTGCACCAGGCGTGGGGCGCACGCGATTGAGCCATAAACGGGGGAACTGAACCTATGGAGCCGCTCCGGACCTGGCTGTTTGCGCCCGGCAACCATCCGAGAAAGGTGGAGAAGGTATTCACCGTCGGCGCCGATGCGGTGGTGCTCGATTTGGAGGATGCGGTCGCGCTCGAACAAAAGGCAGCGACACGCGATGTGGTGGTCGACGCGCTGAAGGCACGGCGAAAGCGCGCGAGCCGCGGCTATATCCGAGTCAACGCCATCGACACGGAATTTTGTTACGGCGATTTGTACGCCGTGATCGGGCCCTGGCTCGACGGCATCCTGCTGCCCAAGGTCGAGAGCGCCAGCCAATTGAAAACCATCGACTGGCTGATGGCGCAATTGGAGCGCGCGCGCGGCATGGCGGTGGGCGGGCTTGACATGCTGCCGATCATCGAAACCGGGAAAGGCGTTGCGGCGATCGACGACATCGCAGGCTCGAATACGCGCGTCCGCCGGCTTTCCTTCGGCGCCGGCGACTTCACCAACGATATGGGCATGGTGTGGACGCCGGACGAGAACGAGCTCATGCACGCGCGCTCGGCGATCGCGTTGGCGTCGCGTGCCGCCGGGTTGGAGGCGCCGATCGATACGGTGTTCATCGATTTGCAGGATAGCGAGCATTTGGAAAAATCGGCGCGCACAGCACTCACGCTCGGTTATCGCGGGAAATTATGCATCCACCCGTCGCAGATTGAGCCGGTGAACGCGATCTTCACGCCGAGCGCCGAAGAGATCGCACGGGCGCAGAAGCATGTTGAAGCCTTCGCCGCGGCGGAAGCTGAAGGCTCGGCGTCGATCCAAGTGGATGGCTATTTCGTCGATTACCCGATTGTCGAGAAAGCTCAGCGCACGCTCGCTCTAATGGCGGCGATCAAAGCCAAAGGTAGCTGATCGAAACATATTTGGCGTAGTGGGGTCATTTCCATGCAGGACTGGCGGAGTTATCTCAGCGACGAAGACCTGGCGACGATCGAGCGCGGTCAGTGGGCGCAGCCCATCGGCTACGGCGTGCGCCCGGCGTTGATCGTGATCGACGTGCAGAACTATATGGCGGGCGAAAAAGACGGCAACGATCCGGACAAATATCCTTACGCCGCGCCGGCTGTCGCCTGGCCGGCGATGCGCAAGATCGAAACTCTTCTCAGCGCGGCCCGCGGCGCCGGCGCGCCGGTTGTCTATACTCGCTTCGCCATCGACCGCGAGGCCGGCGATGCCGGACTGTTCGACGCCAAGATCGGTGCGCCCGACAGTGAGAATGTTTACCTCGAAGGCACCCATGGCAGCGAGATCGTCGCCGATATCGCGCCCGAGCCCGGCGATCTGGTGATCACCAAGAAAAAGCCGAGCAGCTTTTTCGGCACGCCGTTGTTGCCCTATCTGATCGACCGCCAGGTGGATACGCTGATCATCACTGGCGGCTCGACCTGCAACTGCGTGCGCGCCACCGTGTTCGACGCCTTTTCGCTCAATTTCCGCGCCATCGTGCCGAGCGATGCGGTGTTCGACCGCATGCCGATATCGCAAGCGATCAACCTCTTTGACATGAACCGCTGCTCGGCGGACGTTGTCGAGACAAGCGAAGTGGTCGATTATTTGACCGGTCTGAACAGCTAATTAGCAGCCGAGCGCGGCGGCGAGCCCAAGAAAATCATCGGCGACGATATCCCAATCGCCATCGGCGGCGAGGTCAGTGGTCTGAGCCGGGCCGTGTTCATGCGGGCGGCGGACAAACGCCGTCTTCATACTGACGGCGGAAGCGGCGGCCAGATCGCCATTGTGGGCGGCGACCATCATGCAGCGCTCCGGCGCAAGGCCGAGCATTTCAGCCGTGCGCAGATAAGCGCGTGGCTGCGGCTTGTAGGCGCCGGCGGTCTCGGCGCCGAGTACCGCGTCCCACGGCAGGCCGGCGCGCTTCGCCATGTTGACGAGC
>PTKB01000146.1 GCA_002937555.1 Alphaproteobacteria bacterium MarineAlpha10_Bin2
TGCCGGTGTCCTGACACATCGGCAGCACGCCGCCGGCCGAAGAGGTGGCGAAGGCTTCGTCGGCACCCCGGAGCTCGTCCGGGTGGACGGTGCGGGTTTCGTACGGGATGCCCTCCATGCCGCACAGCTCGATCACCGATTTCCGCGACATGCCAAGGAGGCAGTTGGCATCGGGCGTGGCGCAGACGCCGTCCTTGACGACCCAGATATTGAAGCCCGGGCCTTCGGCGAGGTTGCCGTCGGCGGCACACAGCGCCGCATCGTCGCGCCCAGCCTCATAGGCCTCGTATTGCGCCTGGATGAGATCGCCCCAATGGAAGTTCTTGAAGCGCGCATCGACCGCATTGCTCGAGATGCGCTCGATATCGGCCATGTGGATATTGATTCCGGCCTTGCTCTTCTCCTCGCCCCACAGCCACACATAGGGGACGACATAGCAGGCGAACTGGTTTTCGCAGAGCCTCGGATCGCGCGAGCCTTCCGGGTATTCGCCGCGCGTGACATGCATGTGAATGAAGGCGCCATCCTCGCATCCGGCGCGCACCGTGCATTCGGCGAGCAGCGCCTTGGTTTCATCATTGGAATAGGGGTTTTTCAGCTTAAACCCGGCGCAGGACGCGGCGAAGCGCTCGAGATGCTCATCGAGCTTGAAGACATAGCCTTTCCACGACGTGGTGACGTCATAGACCACGTCCGAGTGAAGGAATCCGGTATCGAAAATCGAAATCTTGGCGTCTTCGAGCTCGACGAACTCGCCGTTGATATGAACGCATCCGGCAGACATTTTGATCTCCCTCTGTAAGCGCGTGCGGCAATGGTCTAGAATCCAGACCATTGCCGGGCCGATGTCAAGCGGCATCACCGGGCGGCGCTTATTAATTGACCGCGCGGCGGCCAATATCCACTATCTGATTTGCGGCGTTAGCAATGAAAACCAGGGAGTTGGCATGGCCCAGGCGGAAATCGAATGGGCCGCGGGCTAATTCCCGTTCTCTCCTTTGAGCCGGAGCGCGAGCGAGAGAGCGTGGGCATCAAGGCCTTCGGCTTCGGCCAAAGTGCGCGCGGCGGGGCCGATTTCGGCGAGGCCCTCCGCATCGCAAGACGCGAAGCTCGTGCGTTTCAGGAAGTCGTAGACTGAGAGGCCGGAGGAAAAGCGCGCGCTGCCCGAAGTCGGCAGCACATGGTTGGGCCCGGCCACATAGTCGCCGACCGCTTCCGGCGTGTGGCGGCCGAGAAACACCGCGCCGGCATGGGTGATGCGCGCGAACAGGGCTTCCGGTTCTGCCACGGCAAGTTCGAGATGTTCGGGCGCGATGCGGTCGACCAGGGCGGGCGCCTCGTCGAGACTGCCGATCACAATAATGGCGCCGTGCGTCCGCCAGCTCTCGCCGGCGATATCGCGGCGCGGCAAGGTTTCGAGCGTCTTTTCCACCGCCGCCGCCACGGCATCGGCGAAATCGCCATCGTCGGTGATGAGGATCGCCTGGGCGGCGCTGTCATGCTCGGCCTGGGACAATAGATCGGCGGCGATCCATTCCGCTTCGTTGGCGCCGTCCGCCACCACCAGGATTTCCGACGGTCCGGCGATCATGTCGATGCCGACGGTGCCGAACACTTGCCGCTTGGCTTCGGCCACCCATTCGTTGCCCGGGCCGACGATTTTGTCGACGGGCTGGATGGTCGCGCTGCCGTAAGCCAGTGCCGCAATGGCCTGGGCGCCGCCGATGCGGTAGATCTCATCGAGGCCGGCAATTTCCGCCGCCGCCATCACCGCCGGGTTGAGCGCGCCCTTGGGCGTCGGCACGGTCATGACGAGGCGCGCCACGCCGGCCACTTTCGCCGGGATGGCATTCATCAGGACCGAGCTCGGATAAGCCGCGGTGCCGCCCGGCACATAGAGGCCGGCCGCCGCCAGCGCGCCCCAGCGCGCGCCCAGGCGCACGCCCGATGCGTCGGTATAATCAAGATCTTCCGGCATCTGCTGTTGGTGAAACGCCTCGATACGGCCGGCGGCGAAGGCGAGGGCATGGCGCGTCTCGGCCGGGCATTCCGCCGCCGCCGCGCCGATCTCGCTGGCGCTCAGGCGCAGCTCCGCCGCGCTCAGATCCAGTCCGTCGAAGCGGGCGGTGTATTCGATAAGGGCGTCGTCGCCGCGCGCCCGCACATCGGCGATGATGCCCGCCACTTTGGCTGCATTGCCGCTTGTGCCGGCGCGCCTTTCCGCCAGCAGCGCGGCGAAATCGGCGGCGAAGCCGGCCGCGGCGCTATTCAGCCGGCGCGCCATTCACCGCTTCCCGGAAGCGCTGCACCCAGCCCTGCATTTCCTCGGCGCGGGTTTTGAGCGCGGCGCGGTTGACCACGAGACGGGCCGAGACATCGGCGATATGTTCGACCTCGACCAGATCGTTGGCCGCCAGCGTCGCACCCGTATGCACAAGATCGACGACCCGGCGGCAGAGGCCGAGGCCGGGCGCCAGCTCCATGGCGCCGTTCAGCTTGATGCATTCGGCCTGCACGCCGCGCGCCGCGAAATGGCGCCGCGTGACATGCGGGTATTTGGTGGCCACGCGGACATGGCTCCAGCGCGACGGATCGTCCTCCGATGCCAACTGGCTCGGCTCCGCCACCGCCATGCGGCAATGGCCGATATCGAGATCGAGCGGCGCATAGAGCTCGCGGTAATCGAATTCCATCAGCACGTCGGAGCCGGCAATGCCGAACTGCGCCGCGCCGAAGGCGACGAAGGTGGCGACGTCGAAGCTGCGCACACGGATGATGCTGAGCCCGGCGATATTGGTGTCGAAGCGGAGCTTGCGGCTCCCTTCGTCGAAGAACGCCGCTTCCGGCTCGATTCCGGCATGCGCCATCAGTGGCGCGGCCTCCTTAAGGATGCGTCCCTTCGGCAGGGCGAAAATAAGCTCGTCGGGCATAATATTAAGTCATCGGTGACGGATACGGACGCCGATATACTGGGCTTGGCCCGGTTTGTCGCTATTTCTTTTCAGGCGAGCTCGAAGAAGCGGCGCAGTTCCTGATCGGTGACCTTGGCGCGGAATTCGCGCTCCTGGAAATCGCGCGTCGCAGCATAGGTCTCGACGAAGCGCACGCCGAACAGTTCGCGTGCCGCTTCACTCGCGCGGAAGCGCTCGATGCCGGCGCGGAAACTCTCCGGGAAGCGCTGATCTTGCGGCACCTCCTGTTGGTACACATTGCCGGCCATCGGCGCTTGCGGCTCGAGCTTATGCTTGATGCCATACAGCCCGGCGCCGACGAGGCAAGCAAGAGCAAGGTAGGGATTGGCGTCGGCGCCCGGGGTGCGGCACTCGATGCGCTGGGATTTGGCGGCGCCGCGGATCACTCTGAGGGCGCAGGTGCGGTTGTCATAGCCCCAGGTGGCGGCGATCGGCGCGAAGATATCGGGCACAAAGCGTTTGAAGCTGTTCACGTTCGGCCCCAGCATGATCAGCAGTTCCGGCATCAGCGCCTGCATGCCGGCGAGGAAATGGCGCATGGTGGCGCTCATGCCGTCTTCGGCGGCCTCGTCGCGGAACACCGGCCGGCCGGCGAGGTCCTTGAGCGAGATGTGGACATGGCCGCTCTGGCCGTCGACATCGTTGTTCCAGCGCGCCATGAAGGTGATCAGGCGGCCCATACGTTGGGCCAGGGCTTTGGTGTAGGTCTTGAACAGGATGGCATTGTCCGCCGCGCGCACACCTGTTTGCGGCGCCAGGCTCGCCTCCATGAAGCCCGGGCCCATCTCTTCATGAGCGGTCTCCAGGTCGACATCCATGGTGGCGAAGCAGTCGAGCAACTCGTTGTAAAACTCGGCCCAGACGGCCTGGCGCTGGATCACTTCATAGGTGATGAGCGGCGTCGCCAGCTTGAGGCCGCGATAGTCCTTTTCATGCGCGCTCAGCGCCGTTTCCTCGAACATGGTGAACTCATATTCGAGCGCGTGATAGGGCTGGAATCCCATATCGCCGGCCATTTTCTCGATCCGGCGGTAAACCCCGCGCGGGCAGATCTCTTCCATCTCGCCGGTATATTCGGCGAGCACCAGAAGGTTGCGTCTCGGAGACTCCCAGGGAATTTCCCGGCACGTCTCAGGCAGCGCCCGGGCGATGGCATCGGCAAAGCCGTCCGAGCCGTCGGCGATCACCGGCGCCGCCATGATGACATCGTCGAAATCCAGCGCCAGCACCAACGGCGGCATGCCCCAGCCGCCCTCCAGCACCGAATACAGCTTGTCGCGCGAGATATATTTGCCGCGCAACAGGCCGTTGGTATCGGCCATGGCAATGGTAACGTTTTTGGCGTCGCGCTCTTCGACGATGCGGCGCAAGTCTTCGGCGCTGCGGACTTCGCTCGGGATCATGCCGGCCTCATGCTTGTTGCGGGCGGGGCGCGTCCAAATCGCGCAACTGGCCGCTCAGTTTATCGACTTCCAAAAATACTTCGCCGCCGCCCTGGAACGAGAGAATGATGCCGAAGCGCTCGGAGAGCGGCGCCGAGACGATCGAGACCAAGTGCAACAGAGCGTGCGGTGCGCCGCGGTCGAGGCGGCGGTAGCGCACGGCGTTGACGTGATCGAAATGAAGCCCGGCGCGCATGCGTCCGAGCGCCGGTTGCTCCGCCGCCGCCGCCTTTTTCCACAGCGGACGCACCAATATGGCCGCGAAACGGCGCGCTTCGCGGTCGTAGGCCATTTCGTTGAGGCAGCCGATGGCGCCGGTGAGGCAGGCGGCGATGATGGCCAGGTCCTCATCGTCCTCAGCGCGCAGTTTGAGCGCCTTAGCGCCGCTCATGAGGCGATCCGCTCGATATCGGCGCCGAGCGCCGCGAGCTTTTTTTCGATGCGCTCATAGCCGCGGCCGAGATGATAGACCCGGCTGATCACCGTCTCGCCCTCTGCCGCCAATCCCGCCAGCACGAGGCAGGAAGAAGCGCGCAGATCGGTCGCCATCACCGGCGCGCCGCGCAACCTCTCGACGCCGCGCACCAGCGCGTTTCCGCCGCTCACGGATATGTCGGCGCCCATGCGCGCCAGCTCCGGGACATGCATGAAGCGGTTTTCGAACACCGTCTCGCCGATCAGCGAGGAGCCCTTGGCCACCGTCATCAGCACCATGATCTGGGCTTGCAGATCGGTGGGAAAGCCGGGGTAGGGATGGGTGGTCAAATTCACCGCGCCAAGCCGCCCGTTGGCGGCGACAAAAAGTCCGGTATTGCGCTCCTCGACCGTGACCCCGGCCTGGCGCAGACAATCGATCGGCGCCGCCAGATGCTCGGCGCGGGCGCCCGAGAGCACCACCTTGCCACCGGTGATGGCGGCGGCGATGGCGTAAGTGCCGGCC
Organism: Alphaproteobacteria bacterium MarineAlpha10_Bin2; assembly: GCA_002937555.1. Lineage (GTDB taxonomy): Bacteria > Pseudomonadota > Alphaproteobacteria > UBA828 > UBA828 > PTKB01. The sequence goes on from PTKB01000146.1 coordinate 5,355, forward strand.
TCGATGCGGTCGGCCATGATTCGATGATGGGTGCCGCTTAAGCTCGCCCCGCCCTGGATGCGCACACAATCGCTGCCGGCGCCCGCGATGTCGGCCCCCATGGCGCCCAGGCAAAGAGCGAGATCGGCGATTTCCGGCTCGCGCGCGGCGTTGTGCAGCACTGTTTCGCCGTCCGCCAGCGTTGCCGCCATCATCAGGTTCTCCGTCGCGCCCACCGACGGTGTGGCGAGATGGATTTCGGCGCCCTTGAGGCCGCCCGGGGCGCTGGCATGGATATAGCCGTCTTCCAGCACGATGCGCGCGCCGAGGCGCTCGAGCCCGGCGAGATGGAGATCGACCGGCCGCGTGCCGATGGCGCAGCCGCCGGGCAGCGACACAGTGGCTTCGCGGAAGCGTGCCACCAGCGGCCCGAGCACGAGAATCGAAGCGCGCATGCGGCGCACCAATTCATAAGGCGCGACGGTGCTGGTGAGGGCTGCAGCGTTAAGGGTGAGGGTGCCGCCGCCATTTTTCTCGGGCATTTCGATATCGACGCCGAGCTCGGCCAAAAGCCTGGCCATAGTGTCGATATCGGCGAGGCCCGGTACGCGCGACAGGGTGAGCGGCGCGTCGGTCAGAAGCGATGCAACCATGAGCGGCAGCGCGGCGTTCTTGGCGCCGGATATCTCCACCTCGCCATGCAGCGGGCGGCCCCCCAGGATGCGAATCTTGTCCATATGTCGGCCTGGCCTTTCGGCTTCTTTTTCGTTTCCCGGTCACGATATGTCAGGGAATTGTGGCGAACAAGCGGCGCTGCGGCAGGCGTCAATCCTTATCGCCGCCGTTGCCGGCATGCATCTGTTCGCGCTTCTGATCTTTTCGCTTGCGCAGATTCTCGCGCAGCGCCTCGGCCAGACGGTCCTTACGCGCCTGTTGTTCGAGCGCGCGCGCCGGCGTCACCGCCGGGCGTTTCTTTTCCTGCCGTTTACCCTTCACCCATGTCTCTCCGCTACGCTGCGCCCGCGGCCGGGATTGTTGTCGCTTGGCAGCCAATATGCCATGTTCGCCGCGATTATACGCCGCCGTAGCTCAGTGGTAGAGCGCGCCCTTGGTAAGGGCGAGGTCGAAAGTTCGATTCTTTCCGGCGGCACCAGCTTTCTTCTATAATAACAATAAGATACGAAGTACCAAAATACGCGCTTGAATACGGTTCTATTTTACCCCACTTCATCCCCACAATATTCGCCGCGAATTCAAGCTGTGTAACCGGCAAACAAAGTCGTTGCGTCACCCGTGTTTCACCGTAGACGACGGGTCAGGGGCCGCGCGGAGCCACGCGCAACGAAGTGAGCATGGAGAGCACGGGCGGAGCGAACCCTTTACGAGGCGGCGGCTCCGACACCATTGAAACCAACCGCCACACTTTGTGACGGTTCTGAAGACCGCTTACTTTCTTCCTCTTTCTTACTGCAAGCGATCCTACCGCAG
>PTKB01000147.1 GCA_002937555.1 Alphaproteobacteria bacterium MarineAlpha10_Bin2
GCCTTCGAGCCGCAGCGCATCGTCTATCAAAACCTGTGCGCCAATATTGCGCTCAATGCGCTCGCAAATGTGCATGCGATCAATATGGCGGCGGGCTCCGGCGCCGGGACCGCGGCTCTCCCCGCCATCGACTATGCCGCCACCGGCAATTTCGGCGGCATCGCCCTCACCGACGCAGCGGACGGCGAGGCGGTGCAGATCGCCGCCCTCGATACGCTCCCGCTCGAACAGTGCCATTTGATCAAGATCGATGTCGAAGGCATGGAATTTGACGTGCTGCAGGGCGGCGAAAAGACCATCGCCAAACACCGCCCGGCGCTCTATATCGAGAACGATCGCGCGGAAAACTCGCCGCGCCTGATCGCCCATCTCTTGGCCGCCGATTACCGCCTATTCTGGCACCGCCCACCGCTCTACAACCCGGACAATTACTTCGCCAACGACACCAACGAATTCGGCGATCTGTTATCGCAAAACATGTTCTGCCTCCCCCGCGCCCGCGATTTCGAAGTCACGGGGTTGGTGGAAATCAACTCGCCCGACGCCGGACAAAACGGCGGCTAGCCCCTCGCAATAGAATGAGCGGGTTGGCGGGGCATGCCGCCTGGCTCCCGAACCGGATTTAGTGCTCTTCGCTCTGCGGACTTCGCGAGAACTGCAAATCTCACCTCTCTCTTTTCACTTCGTCGTGCGGGCGTTAGATGCCATTGAAGGGGCGTTCCCTTCGTTGCAACGACCCTGAGTGAGGAAGCCAACATGGATGCACGACGAAACCTGCCCGACGGACGCCCCCGGGCGCGCGGCCTCGGACTGCCGTTTGCCGCCAATTGCGGCGTCCACAACGCGATAACCGATGTGCCCGGCGTGGAAGTCGGCTTCACCACCTTGATCGAAGGCGAGGGAGACCTGGTGATCGGCGAGGGGCCGGTGCGCACCGGCGTCACCGCGATCCTGCCGCGCGGCCACACGGAAGAGCTGCCGCCGGTGTGGGCGGCGATGTTCTCGTTGAACGGCAATGGCGAAATGACGGGATCGCATTGGATCAACGAGGCCGGCTATTTCACCGGTCCCATCTGCATCACCAACACCCATGGCATCGGCGCCGTGCATGAGGCGAGCACGCGCTGGATGCTGAAACAATACGGCGTTGCCTTCGGCGAATATGCCTGGGCGCTGCCGGTGGTCGCGGAAACCTGCGATGCCCATCTCAACGACATGAACGGCTTCCATGTACGCCCGGAGCATGTCGTGGCAGCGCTTGACGGCGCGCGCGGCGGCCCACTCGTGGAAGGCAGTGTAGGCGGCGGCACCGGCATGATTTGCTATGAATTCAAGGGCGGCACCGGCACCGCGTCACGCACCGTCGAGCTCGCCGGCGGCGCTTATACGGTGGGCGCGCTGGTGCAGGCCAATCACGGCCTCCGCGATTGGCTGCAAGTATGCGGCGCGCCGGTCGGCAAGCATCTGACGGACAATCTCCTATGGCCGCGCGAGCACGGCTCGATCATCGCCGTTATCGGCACCGACGTGCCGCTGCTGCCGATCCAGTTGCAGCGCCTGGCGCGGCGCATTTCCATCGGCATCGGGCGTGCCGGTACGCCGTCGGGCAATAATTCCGGCGATATCTTTCTCGCCTTTTCCACCGCCAATCCGCAGCCCGAGGGGAAGGGCGGCGCACGCGCGCTGAGGCGCCTTGACTTCGTGCCGCATGAGGCGCTCGATCCGGTTTTCAATGCGGTGGTGGAAAGCGTCGACGAAGCCGTGATCAACGCCCTGGTCGCGGCAGAAGACATGACTGGCCGCGACGGTCACTTCGTCGCTTCCATCGATCACGCGGCGCTGCAAGAGGTGATGGCGCGCTATGGCCAGGCGGCAATCTAGCTGCGCGCGCCATGATTGCGCCACCCGCGGCGGAAGCTTTCGGGCGTGAAAATGAAGATTTCGTCCGCCAGGCCCAAAAATGGTGGCCGTGGGCCAGCTGACCGGCGCCATCGCGCATGATGGATTGTCGTCATGGGAAATCCGGAAAGGGTTGCGGAAGAACTCGCCGGCGTAACGTCTACGGCGCGGGCCTGAGATCAAACACATCGATTTCGCCGATGCGTCCCTTGACGCGATGACGGCCGGCCGGCGCCGGTGCGAAGGCGTCGCTTAACCGGCCGGCGGTGTCGCCGCTGATCAGGATCGAGACGTCCGTGCCGTCCGCGTGTATCTGTTTGCCCAACTGTTCCAGGCGTTGGCCGATATTTACGGTATCGCCGATGATGGTGTAGTTGAGTCGGCCCGGCGCGCCGATATTGCCGACCGTGGCGCTGCCCGAGTGGATACCGATGCGGATATGCGTGGGCGCTTCGCCGCGCGCGGTCTTGCGCCGGTTTTCGTCGCGCATCCGCCCGGCGATGGCGAGCGCGGCGCGGCAGGCACGCTCGGGTGCGTCTGGCTGTTCCTCCGGCGCGCCCCAGAACGCCATCACCGCATCGCCGATAAACTTATCGACCGTGCCGCCTTCCGCCTCGACACAGTCGACAATGATGGAAAAATGCGCGTTCACGAATACCGCGACCTCGGTCGCCCGCATGCCTTCCGAGGCCGAGGAAAAGCCGGCGATATCGGTGAACATCACAGTGATCTCGCGCGCGTCCGAAATTGATTCCTCGGCCGAGCCACGCCTGATCAGGCTTTCAACGATCTTGCGCGGAACGTAAAGCTCGAACCACCTGAGCGCCCGCAGCATGGCGTTGAAACTATTGGATTGCTCGTTGAGCTCGCGGAATATGCTCGGCGGCAGTTCCTCCACCTGGGAGATATCGAGATCGCGGATGCGCCCGGCGGCCGACGAAAAGCGCACGATCGGCCGTGCGATGCGGCGCCCGACAATCACCGCCGCGACGAGCGAGAGGAGCAGCGCGGCGACGCCGGCGATCAGCGCCATGATCATGCGCTCCACCTCTTCGCCGACATCCGAGGTCTGAAATAGGCGCCGACCGTCAGCGGCAGCGGGCCGAAGCCGCTGACGCTACGATAAACAAAGACATATTCGCCGTCGTCGGTTTAGATGACATGTCCGTCGGTGCCCTGCGGCAATTCCATTTGTTCGAGTTCGTAGCGCCCCTCGTCGCGCCATATCGCGGCGAGCACCGGATCGCTGAACCGCGATACCGCCGGCAGCGGCGCTTCAACTGAGCCTTCGGGGTAGCCGTCGATGAGAAGGGGATGGGCAATCACCTGGTCGCGCCCATAGGGGATCGCCCATAGAGGATAAAGCGTGTTCCGGCATGTCCGGCGCCCACCGTGCTGACGAAGCTCGACAATTGCTCGACCGACACCACGGCGACGACCGCGCCCACCGGCACGCCGTCCCGCACCACCGGATAGGCCAGGTTCAAGTAGGTTTTTTTGAACTCCTCGCGCCATATAGGCGCGCCCCAACTCGCGCCCGGGCCGATCGCCGCCATGCTGGCGCGCACGATCGGGTCAGCGGAATAGTCGAAATCGTTGAGCGCGATCTGATCTCTTTCCCTGTCCCTTCCGACAGCCAAGGCGTGCAAATCGGGTTTGATCAGCATCACCGCTTCGATTTGCGGTGCGGCGGCGAGCGCGCCGGTCAATAGAAGGTCGAAGCTCTTTCTGTCGTTTGGGTCGACCTCGCCCTTTTCGATTCTGGCAGCGATGAACCGGGCCTGATGCTCGGCCGGCTGCAGATGCTGTTCGATTTGCCGGACCGCTGCGCCGATCGCCTGATCGGCGTTGGTGCTCAAGAGCGAAAGTGTATTCTTCTGTGCCAGCCAAACGCCGACGCCGAGAACGCTGCCGGCGGCGACGAACACCAACAGGCCGATTGCAGTGGCGAGCGTGATGGTGATCGAAACGCGGCCTTGAATGCGCGGGCTCATGGCAGGCGCGATGCTGTGGTACGGCTCATTTGCGGATCATCTCTGCGAGTTCCACCGCGCCGGCGCCGTCTTCGCCGGCGAGGCCCTGGATGACACCGGCGCGGTCCTCGGCGCTGCGGTTCTGGCCGAGCTTGAATTTTCCTTCCAGCCGCTCGATCTCTATATTGAAACCGACAATGCCCGTCATCATTGTGGCGATAAATTTGGCCGGCGCGTCGGCGGGCGACCAGGGCGGCGAGCGCCCGGCTTCCTGCGCCGCCACAAGCGCATCGAGATGAGCGCGCAGGCTATCCGCGCCGTTCATCGCGCGCAGCACGCCATGGACATGGACGACGGCATAATTCTAGGTCGGCACCGCTTTGCCGTCTTTCGCCTTGGAGGGATACCAGCCGGGTGAAACATAATGACTTGGGCCATGAAAGATAACGAGCACCGCGAGGCCGTCCTCCGCTTCTTCCAGAGCGGACAGCAGCGGATTTTCTTTGGCGAAATGGCCACAAAGACGGCCTCGATCTCCGCCGCCATCGTCCAGTAACAGCGGCAAGTGATTGGCTTCGACACCGCCCGCAGCAGTGATCACCAGGGTCGCCAGCGGATGCGCGCGCATCAGCGCATGCAGGGCCTCGACGCGCTCTTCCCGAAAGGCCGGCGGCTGATACATGCTGAAGGGGTTCCGATAATTGCGCGTTGCCTATAATCATTATCTAAGCGCAGTGGATTAATGCGCAATAGCAAAGCAATCGCCGCGAGGCGCCGGGAGAACGAAGATGGATAATTTGGAAAGCGCTGTCGCCGAACATTATGGCACCGTGGGCTTGTTGGCGCGCATCGATGCCGGGCTGAAGACCGCCGGCGCGGATCCGGCGCACCCCACGCCGGAGGATTTGGCGCCGGTCGATGAATTTCATGTCGGCGGGCGCGCAGCGACGCAGCATGCGCTATCCAGAATGTCGCTGCAGGCGTCGGATCATGTACTCGATGTCGGCTGCGGCCTCGGCGGCGCGGCGCGCTACATCGCGAGCGTTTTCGGCTGCCGCCTTACCGGCATCGATTTGACCCCGGATTATATCGACGTCGCGCAAGCACTGACCGCGCGCCTGGGTTTGTCGGATTCGATGCGCTTTGAAACCGCTAGTGCCCTCTCCATGCCGTTCGAAGACGCGACATTCGACGCCGCGATCAGCTTCCATGTTGCCATGAATATCCCTGACCGCGACGGGCTCTACCGCGAGATCGCGCGGGTTCTGCGCCCGGGCGCGACATTTTGCCTGTACGATGTCATGAAAACCGGGCCCGGCGATATCGTCTACCCCGTGCCGTGGTCCGAGACGGCGGAAACCAGCCATGTCGCCAGCCCCGAAGAGACGCAAAGCTATTTGCGCCAGGCCGGCTTCGAAGTCGTTGAAACCGAGGACCGGCGCGAATTTGCGCTGCAAATTTTCCGCCAACGCCTGGCCGGCGGCGAAAGAGACGGTCCGCCGCCGCTCGGCATCCATCTGATGATGGGCGAAACCTGGCGCGAAAAGTTCAAAAACACCTTGCAAAACACCGAAGCCGGTCGCATCGCCCCAGTGCAAATGATTGCTCACCTGCCGGCAGAATGATGCGGCAACCTTACGTTTTTGACGCGAATGAGATTCGCATTCTGTGCCAATTCGTGCCATCGTCCCTGTCCGGAAAAACAGGCCCGGTGAGGACAAAAATAGACAAACAGCGGAGGCGGATTTGGAAAAAACCGATTTCATGAAATACGCCATCGATCTCTGCCAGCGCAAGATGGAAGCGGGCGAGGGCGGCTACTGCGCCAGCATCGTGGTCAAGAATGGTGAGATAATTGGCGAGGGTTGGAACGATGTGATCAACAACAGCGACCCGACCGGCCATTGCGAAATTCACGCGCTGCGCGCTGCCGGCAAGAAACTCGGCAGCTGGAACCTCTCGGGCTGCGAGTTGTACACCACCTGGGAGCCCTGCCAGATGTGCGCCGGCGCGATATGGTGGGCGCGTATCGATCAAGTCTACTACGCCAATTCGCTCGCCGATGCGGAACGCCTCGGCATGGATATCGACGGTTTGCACCGCGAGGTCAGCGCGCCCACGGATGGCCGCTCTAGGCCTTACGAACGGCTGATGGGCGAAGAGGCCTGGGCCGTCCTTAAGGGCTGGCTGGATGAGACTAATCCGGAGGGCATTTAGAACGATCTAATCGGTTTAAAATTTCTAAAACATAACGTAGTCTCACGGTCTAGTAGGAAAACCGGTAGACTCAGAAATTTAGCTTGCGAGAATTATCGGGCATTGCCACACGTCGTGGTCGGTTGCAAAGTAGAAACAGAGGAGATGGGATATGACTGAGAATAAAGGAAAAAATTCGCATTCATGGCGCTTCACTCGGCGCAAGTTCCTCAAAGGTTCGGCCGCCGCCGCCGCCGTCATCGCGGCAAGCGGTGTGACCCGGCGCGTTGCCTGGTCGGAAGACAACACACTCAGCTATCTTTGCTGGCCCGGCCACGGCGCGCCTGAGGTGGTGGAGCCGTTCGAGCAGGCCAACAATGTCAAGATCGTGCCGAAGGAATACGTCGGCGGCGAGGCCATGCTGGCGCTCATCAACCAGAGCCCGCCCGGCACCTATGACGTGGTGTTGAGCGACCGCGAATATGTCGTGATGCTGCGCGACGGCGGCCAGATCGACGAGATGGATCCGAACGATTATCCGTTCGACGATTTTTGGCCGGAATTCCGCAATATGCCCGGCCACTGGCTCGACGGCAAACTCTTCTCCGTGATTGTCGATTTCGGCTATCTCGGCATCGTGCACAACACCGATGTGATCTCCAAGAAGGAAGCTTCTTCCTACAAGATTTTGTGGGATCCGAAGCTGACGGGCAAGGTCGGTCAGTTCGATTGGTATCTGCCGA
>PTKB01000148.1 GCA_002937555.1 Alphaproteobacteria bacterium MarineAlpha10_Bin2
GGCGATCGCCACCGTCATGATGATGGTCGGCGCGCCGACATTACCGGATGACAGGATCATGCCGGACCAGCCGGCAAAGCCCATCGCCGTGAGCGCGGCAAAGAGGACCACCAGAAGCGTCGCGACCGTGCCGGTAATGGAACGCAGCATAAACGCCATGACGATGAAAATAACGATGATGATGATCGGCCCGAGCGTCAACAAATCGTCGAAGGTGGCGTCGCCGAAGGCACGGCTGGTGATGATGCTGCCGGTGACGTAATAGTTCAATTCGGGATGCTTGGCGCTCGCTTCCTCGACAATCACTTTCACTTGGTCGGAAATTTCCGTGACCGCCTCGGCCGATTCATCGGGCAGCACGAAATTGACCAGCACCGCCGTGGTGCGCCCGTCCGCCGCCACCAGCCGGTTGACGAGCTGGATTTCGTTGAGCGCGATATCTTCGATGCGGGCGAGATCCTGGCTGTTGAGATCGGCCGTGTCGGCAACCAGATCCTCAACGATCAACTCGTCGCCATCGGCCCAGGTATGGGAAAAATTGGTCAGCGAATCGACGCGCGTCGAATATGGCAGCAGCCAGCCCTGCTCGGTCAGTTCACTGACCGCCGCGAGCGCGTTGGGCGTGAAGATGCCGCCGGTGCTCGACTCGTTCTTTGGCGCCACGGCGATGAGCACGGTGTTGGATTCCGTATAGGTCGCCTCGAGCGCCTCGAAGGCGATCAGCTGAGGATTGTCTTCGCTGAAAAAGATACGGCTGTCGTTGCTGATCTTGAGATATTGGCCGCCGGCGGCCATCACGAGGACGAAGAGGATTGTCAGCACCAGTATGGGCCAGCGCCAGCGCAGCACACCGGCGCCGAAGCGCTCCATGCGTGTGGCCGATATAGCAATATCGGTCAATTTCCTCTCCCCTGCGTCCTGCTCAGTAATTTCTGAACAAATTCGTTATCGTTTAGCTGAATGATATCTAATGCCGTCGCCGTCCCGCTTCAAGTGGGGGCTTCGGCTGGATCGCCGCTCAGACCGTCGACGATCAATGAGACCATGGCGCGAGCCTCCTCACCGAAGTTCGTCTCGCCACTCAGCGCCAGCAGCGGCGGGTATTCGAAACGCACGATTGCGTTGAGGACGGCGCGGGCGCTGGTAGAAATATCGGCAATCCGGAAAGCGCCGCGCTTGACTCCCTCTTCGAGAATGGCGACGACAATTTCATGGCAGGTGTTGAGATGCTGCTCGACAAGGTCACGTCGTTCTTCGCAGAGGAAATCCACCATTTCCTGAATATGTGGCGTATTTCGGAGGCTTTCGACAGTAAACCGATTGACGGCCAAGACATAGGCTTCGAGTTTTTGCCGTGCACTCAGGCCAGGCTGAGCAATGGCCGCGCGCACGGTTTGGTGCAGCGCCTCGAACCAGGCGATGCTGACCGCAGCGCCGATGTCGGATTTGCTTTCGAAATAGCGATAGAGATTTCCCGCCGACATGCCGCAATCACTGGCGACTTCCGCCATGGTGGTTTTGCGGTAGCCGTAATGGCGGAAGCGCTCGGTCGCCGCCTCGATAATCTGCGCCTGGGTGTCTTCGGCCAAATCGGCCGCCGCTTTGCTCATGGCGTGTCCGGAAGTGAATAATGACGAATTCGTTTAATTATAATCCATTGCCGGTGCGACGCAACGGACAATCGGCGCATCTCGCGGACAAAATGCCGCACGGAACTTGGCGCGACGGGCAAATCATGAAATTTTGCGGAAAATTTTACGATCTTTCGCTGCGGCTGAGAGCGCCGGATTTAGGCATCGGAGGAGTAGCAAATGGTCGAACGGATTGACGCCACGCCCGAATATATGGAAAGCGAGCGCATTTCGCGCTTCGGCGACTTGAAGTCGAGCGCCAAGGCGTTTATCGACACTCTCATCCCCGGTTACGAGCGCGATCTCTATAATATTATTGGCCGCGGCGTGGTCGAGGACAAAGAGCTGCAGCCGCCGATTAAGGACAACCGCGATTTCAATCTCGGCATGATCAAGGCCGAACCCGGTAAGGGCGCCTCGCCTCACATTCACGCCACCAACGAAGTGTTTTTCGCGCTCTCCGGAAAATGGGCGATCTATTGGCAAAATCAGGATTGCTCCCAGCACGAAGTCATCCTCGAACAGTATGATACGGTTTCGGTGCCGATCGGCCTCAGCCGCGGATTTCGTAACGCCGGCGATGACACCGCCTATATGCTGGCGATCGTCGGCGGCACCGATCCGGGCAAAGTAGAATGGCCGCAGGAAACCGTCGACATGGCGCGCGAGCACGGCATCGGGCTGGACGAAAACGGCGATCTGGCGCTGCTTAATTCGGCTGCGGATTAGCGCTTCGGCGCATCGCGCCGCACAAAACCAAAGGAACACCTGAATGTCCGAAGGCTGGAGCAAGGATCGCATGCTTGGCGAACGGGTGGCGCGCTTCGACACGCTGACGCCGACCAGAAAATCGTTTGTCGACACCGCCGTGGATGGCCATCAGCGCGATATTTTCATGATCAACGGCACTACCGATCCGGGCCGTGTCGAATGGCCGCAAGCGTTGCTCGATAAGGCGGTCGCCAAAGGCCATTCGCTCGACGAAAACGGCAATCTGTTGGAAAGCGGGGCAAGCCAATGACGAAACAGATCATCAGCGTCGAAGAGTTCGAGCGCACCCGCGTCGCGCGCTTCAACGCGCTCGAAGGTTCGAGCCGGCCGATGCTCGATGCCGTCATTCCCGGACAGGAACGGGAAATCTATCAAGTCATCGGCAAAGGTGTCAGCGAAGATCGCGAGCAGAAAATCCCCATCGCCGACAATGCCGGCTTCAATGTCGCCATCGTGCGCTGCCAGCCCGGCAAAGGCACGCTCCATCACGATCACAAGACCAACGAAGTGTTCATGGCGCTCACTGGAAAATGGAAGATCTTCTGGGGCGATGACGAAGACACCCATTTCGTCATTCTCGAGCCCTTCGATGTCGCCTCGATACCGCCCAATCTGATGCGCGGCTTCCGCAATATCGGCGACGAAGAAGCGCTTCTGCTCGGCACCATCGCCGGCCCGATCCCGGCGGCGTGCATTGGCGCGACGATCTGCTGGCCGAAGCCTCGCGGCTCGGCCATGGGCTCGACGAAGACGGTCAGATCATCGAAACCCCCGCCGCCGCCGAATAGCACCGCAGGTGCGATTCAGCCGTAACGTCTGAGTTCGGCGCCGTTCTGGCGCAGCCAGGCGCGTTCCGCTTTGTGCGCGCCGACCAGCCCGTCGACCAGCGACCAAAACCGCGCGCTATGGTTCAACTCGCGCAAATGGGCGATTTCATGCGCCACCACATAATCGAGCACCGCCGGCGGCGCCAGGATGAGGCGCCACGAGAACGACAGCCCGCCCGCCGCCGAGCAGCTGCCCCAGCGCGTCGCCGGGTCGCGGATGGCGAGGCGGCGAATCGGCCGCTCCACCCGGCGCGCCAGATGCTCGGCACGGGTGCCGATTTCGCGCCGCGCCTCGGCAATCAGCCAGCGCCGCACCCGTCCGGCAAACACCGCCTCATCGCCCGGCACCATCAGCTCGTCGCCGATACGCCGCGTGCGTTTGGCGCCGTTCACTGGCCTGCTCAGCGTTAGAGGCTCGCCCAAGAGCGGCAGCACCGTGCCGTGGCGAAACGGCACCGCCGGCGGCAGCGCTCCCAGCCGGGCTTCAATCCAGCCCGCCCGGCTATGGGCGAAGGCAAGCCCGTCGCGCACCGAGGCGCGCCGCGGCAGTACCAGTTCCACGTCGCCGTCGGCTTCGTCGATGCGGATCAATATGTGCCGCGCCCGCGCGCTGCGGCGGAGGTTAAACGCTATCTCACGGCCGCCCGGCAAGGCGAGGGTGCGGATTGGGTTGGCCGGTTGGGGAATCGACATGGCTTTGCTGAGTGTGATCGAGTCGCTTTTTTTTGGCCACTGGTTTGATAACCGCGAGATGCTTTATTTGCCGCCGTGGCCCGTGTTATGAGCCGGGCGGCAAGCCATGTTGACGATCTCTTCCCTCACCTATCGCATCGGCGGGCGTCCTCTCCTGGAGAACGCCTCGGCGCGCATCGCGCGCGGCCGGCGCATCGGCTTGGTCGGGCAGAACGGCAGCGGCAAAACGACCCTGTTACGCCTCATCGCCGGCGTCATCGAGCCCGACGGCGGCAACCTGGCGCTGGCGCGCGGCGCCGAAGTGGCAAGCGTCGCACAGGAGGCGCCGGGCGGCACGGCGACGCCGCTCGAAACAGTGCTCGCCGCCCATCGCGAGCGCCACGCGCTCCTGGCCGAAGCCGAGACATCGGCGGACGCGCACCGCATCGCCGAAATCCAGATCCGTTTGCACGAAATCGGCGCGCAGGCCGCGCCGGCGCGCGCGGCGTCGATTCTCGCCGGCCTCGGGTTCGCCGAGGCTGAGCAGAACCAACCCCTGGAGAGTTTATCCGGCGGCTGGCGCATGCGCGTCGCCTTGGCCGCCGCTCTGTTCGCCGAGGCGGACCTTCTGCTGCTCGACGAGCCGACCAACCATCTCGATCTCGAAGCGACCATGTGGCTCGAAAATCATTTGCGCAGCTATCCCCGCACCCTGCTTTTGGTCAGCCATGATCGCCACATTCTAAATTCGGTGCCTGACGGCATCCTGCATCTGACGGGACGCGCCCTCAGCCTCTATCCGGGCGGTTACGACAATTTTGCCCGAGTCCGCGCCGAGCGCCAGGCCGCGGCGGCCGCCTTCCAGGCACGCCAGGCGGCCAAGAAGCGCAAGCTCGAGGGCTTCGTCGCCCGCTTTCGCTACAACGCCAGCAAGGCACGCCAGGCGCAGAGCCGCTTGAAGGCGCTCGAGCGCCTCGGCGATGCACCGCCAACCGTCGAGCGCGCCGGCGTCGAGATTGATTTCCCCACCCCGGAAGGCCTCGCGCCACCGCTCATTACGCTTACCGGCGCGGCGGCGGGATATACGCCGGGCGCGCCCGTCCTCAAGGGTCTCGATCTGCGTCTAGATCCGGACGACCGCATCGCGCTCCTCGGCGCCAACGGCAACGGCAAATCCACTTTCGCCAAGCTGCTTGCCGGCGCGCTCAAGCCGATGGCGGGCGACATCCGCCGCGCGCCCAAGCTCAATGTCGGCTATTTCGCCCAGCATCAGGTCGATACCCTTGACGCCGGCGAGAGCGCCTTTCAGCAGCTCGGCCGCAAGATGAATAAGTCAGCGCCGCATCAGGTGCGCGCCCGCCTCGGCGCCTTCGGCTTCAGTCAGGACAAGGCCGATGTGGTGGCGCGCAACCTCTCCGGCGGTGAGAAATCGCGCCTCAATCTGGCCCTGATCAGCCACGACGTGCCGCAGATTCTGGTGCTCGACGAGCCCACCAACCATCTCGATCTGGAAACCCGCGACGCTCTGGTGCAGGCGCTGAACGCTTTCCCCGGCGCCGTCGTGGTGATCAGCCATGATTGGGATTTGCTGGAGCTGACGGCCGAGCGTCTGTGGCTGGTGGCGGACGGCACGGTCAGCCCCTATGACGGCGATCTCGATGACTACCGCCGCCTCGTTCTCGGCCGTAGCGCCGGCAGCAACGGGAAAAAAGCGGCGCGCGAGAAGCCGTCGAAAGGCAAGTTGCAACGCCGCGACGCCGCGGCGGTACGGGCCAAGCACGCCCCTCTCAAACGCGCCGCCGAAAGTGCCGAATACCGCCTCACCCAGGCAACGCGGCAAAAAACCGACATCGAAGCCAAGATGGCGGACAGCGCCCTTTACGAAAGCGCGCCCGAGCGCCTCGCCGAGCTCGGACGCCAGCTCAGCGCGGCGGAACGCGCCATCTCAGAAGCCGAAGCCGATTGGATGCAGGCCGCCGAAGCCCTCGAAACTCTCAAAACAGAAGACGATTCAGCTGGGGGTTAGTACCCCCTATCATAGTTCGGTGGTGCGTAGGACGGAGCTCGGAGGTTCCCGGCAAGGAGCGCGGCGCGGCGCGATGCTCTGGGCATCGCAAGTGGCGCGCGACGACGACCGGAGGCCTCCGAGCGCCGACCGAAGGGTCGCATTTCCGCTCCCTCGGGGCGTCGGGAACGCTCGCCGATGCGCCCACATCGCCTTCGCGCCCCCTCCTGCCGAAGAAACGGGAAATGCGATCCTACGCACTACCGAACTATGATAGGGAGTACTAAGACTTCGCGGGCGAATTTGGGATAGATTTCGGCGATGTCGGCGCCGACAGCGCCCCGGATCAGCGCCAGTGTTTCGGCCGACGGCGGCGCGGTCTCAGGCACTTCCGCCGGGCAGTCATATTCGAAGCCAGTATTCTCTTTGATGCTCGCCGCCGTTTCGCCGGCATGGACGCTTTGCAGGCTGAAGCGGCCCTTGCCGCGCTCGAACGAAAAGACGCAACGCTCGGTCACCAGCGCATACGGGCCGCCGGGGCGGTAGATGTCGGGCGGGCTGGTGCCCGGCGCGGAGATGAAATCGACCTTAGGCACCAGCACCCGGCGGCTGTGCTCGGGGCGGAACAGGATCACCCGGGGAATGAGGAAATAGAGGTAGGCCGAGCCGTAGCTGCCGGGAAAGCGCACATCGAGATCGGCATAATCGCCGAGCCCGACCAGATTGACATTGGCTTTGCCGTCGATCTGCGCGCCGCCGAGGAAGAAGGCGTCGATGCGCCCTTGCGCGGCGCAATCGAACAGCTCGCGCGCGCCATCGGTAAAATCGTTATGGCGCAGGCTGGAGAGCACGCTGACGCGCAGCGCC
>PTKB01000149.1 GCA_002937555.1 Alphaproteobacteria bacterium MarineAlpha10_Bin2
TGCTCATGGACGAGCCGCTTTCGAGCCTCGACTTCATGCTCAGGATTGATCTCAGGACCGAATTGAAGCGGCTGCAACGCGAATCCGGCCGCACCTTCCTGTTCGCCACGCCCGATTACACCGAGGCCCTGGCGCTCGCCGATACGGTGTGCGTGTTGCTCGATGGCCAGGTGCGCCAGATCGCCAAGGCGCAGGAACTCTATGACAAACCCGTTGACCGCGACGTTGCCCGTTTTGTCGGCAATCCGCCGATCAACATCGTGCCGGCGCGTCTGACGCGCGAGAACGGCACAGCCAGTCTCTCTGTCGGTAGCATGAATATGACATTGCCGGCGGAAATGGAACATGGCTTGCCGTCTTCGGTGAGCGACGTCGAGATCGGCGTCAGGCCGGAGCATCTGCGCATGGTCGGCGCCGATTCGGCGGAATCGCACCTGACAGGTACCGTAAACGATCTGGAACCGCTCGGCATGCACACCACGGTGGGTGTGAATATGGGCGGCGTGAATCTATTTTTCACCGTTCCCGGCGTGCAGGAATTCAACGACGGCGATCATGTTGAGATGCATATCGATATGGAATCGATCTTGTTTTTCGATCCCGAGACCGGCCTCCGGCTCTCCTAATTCAGTTTGCGCGGTCTCCTCGGCCGTGCCATAGCGGTGCCTTCGAATCCACCATGTGACGGTGAATATCATGTTGCCTCGGGTTAGCGTCTTCTCGCTCGGCGGCACCATCGCGATGGGCGCCGCGGCACCCGGCAAAGGCGTCTCCTTATCGCATACGGCTGAAATGCTGGTCGCCGCCATTCCCGCGCTGGCCGATATCGCCGAGATCGAGGCACATTCGTTTCGCCAACTTGCAAGCCCCGATATCACGCTCGATGATTTGGCGGCGTTGGCGCGCGAGATAAACCAACGCCTGGGTGACGGCGTGCGCGGCATCGTTGTCACCCAGGGCACCGATACCCTCGAGGAATCCGCCTTTGTCATCGACCGCTTGGTGCAACATGACGCGCCCGTGGTCTTTACCGGCGCCATGCGCAATCCGACGATGGCGGGCCCCGACGGTCCGGCCAATCTCTATCACGCCGTTTTGGTGGCGCTCGACCAGCAAACGCGCGGCATCGGTACCTTGGTGGTGATGAACGACGAAATTCACGCCGCCCGCTATGTGCAAAAAATGCACACCACCAGCCCGGCGGCGTTTCATTCCAGCCCCGCCGGCGCCATCGGCTGGATCATCGAGAAACAGGCGCGCATCGTCACCCGTCCCGCGGGACGCCATCCGGTCGCGCTGTCTGCGCCGCCGCGCGCCGCGCGCGTCGCCCGTCTAACGGCCGGCCTCGACGAAGACGGCACGCTCGTCGATCTCGCCGTGCAGGCGGGCTATCACGGCATCGTCATCGAGGCCACCGGCGGCGGCCACGTGCCGGCGGCGATGGTCCCGGCGTTGGGGCGGGCGGCGAAGAACATACCCGTCGTCTATGCCTCGCGCACGCGCCACGGCGAAACCATGCAGGCGACATATGAATTTCACGGCGCCGAAACCGATTTGCTGGCGCGCGGTCTGATCCCCGGCGGCTGGCTCGGTGGTATCAAATCGCGCCTGTTGCTGGCGCTCCTGCTGCGCGCCGGCGCCCAAGACGAGGACATCAGACAGGCGTTCGAGAGCTGGCAATTCCCGTTCGGGCGGTGATCCCGCTCCGCAAAATAATACCCTAAAGGGCGCATCGAACGCCTATTCTTGGGCCAAACGAGCGGCAAAGCCGCCATGAGAGAGACGGCACAGGGAAGTTCTTGCGACACCGGGTATGGATTATTTCCTCCAGCAATTGATCAACCGGCTCACGCTCGGATCGATCTACGGCCTCATCGCCATCGGCTACACCATGGTCTATGGCATCATCGGCATGATCAATTTTGCCCATGGCGATGTCTTCATGGTCGGCGCCTTCGTCGCCTTGATTTCCTTTCTGGTCCTCGGCGTCCTCGGCATTACCTGGGTTCCGCTCGCCCTGCTGATTGTTTTGGCCTTGGCAATGATATTTACCGCCGCCTATGGCGGGCCGGGATTTTCTTATGTACAAAATTGAAATAGACGGCCAGGAAGAGAGTTTTTCCTGCGGTGACGGCGACAGCCTGCTGCGAGGGGGTTTACGCGCCGGCATAGGCTTGCCCTACGAATGCAGCACCGGCTCGTGCGGCACCTGCAAATTCCAACTGCTCGAAGGCGAGACCGAGAATCTGTGGCCGGACGCCCCGGGCGTAACCGATCGCGACAAGCAAAAAGACCGCCGGCTCGCTTGCCAAAACCGCCCTTTAAGAGATTGCAAGATCAAGATGCGTCTCGATCCGGCGGTGGTGCCGCATGTCGTGCCGCGGCGGAAAATGGTGCGGCTGGTGGAGAGCCGGGCGCTGACCCACGACATGCACGAATTTCGCTTCGCAAGCGAGACTGCGGCGAACTTTCTTCCCGGCCAATACGCGCTGTTCGATCTTCCCGGCGTGACCGGATCGCGCGCCTATTCAATGGCCAATCTCGCCAACGACGCCGGCGCGTGGCAATTCCACATCAAGAGCATGCCGGGCGGCGCCGGCAGCCATGCGCTCTTTGACGGCGTCATGTCACCCGGCCAGGAGGTCGAGATGGACGGCCCGTACGGCCTCGCTTTCCTGCGCGAGAGCCCGCGCGATATCGTCTGTATCGCCGGCGGCTCGGGCCTCTCGCCGATGATTTCCATCGCCCGCGGCGTCGCCACCGACAGCCGCTTCCGTGCACGGCGTCTCCATTTCTTTTTCGGTGGACGCGAGCCGCGCGATATTTGCGGCGAAGAGTTGCTGCGCGAGTTGCCCGCCTTCGCCGAGCGCATGAGCTATTACGCCGCCATTTCCGAGCCCACCGTGGCGCCCGATGCGTGGGAAGGCCCGCGCGGTTTCGTCCATGAGTTGGCGGCGCAAACATTGCAAGATCCGTTGGCGGATTACGAATTTTATTTTGCCGGCCCGCCGGTCATGGCCGAAGCCGTGCAGAAGATGCTGATGCGCGAGCATAAAGTGCCGTTCGGCCAGCTTCACTTCGACCGCTTTTTCTGACCCACCATGAGCGAATGCTTCACCGTCACCGTCGAGGAGTCAGGCGCGCAATTCTCCTGCCTCGACGGCGAGCGCGTGCTGATCGCCATGGAACATCAGGGCCTCAAACATATTCCCATCGGCTGCCGCGGCGGCGGCTGCGGCACTTGCCGGGTGCGCGTCACGGGCGGGCGCTACCGCACGCGGAAAATGAGCCGCGCACAAGTTAGCGAGATCGACGAACAAACGGGCTATGCGCTGGCTTGCCGGCTGATTCCCGAGAGCGATCTAACGCTGAGACTTGCGGGCGATGGGCCGGGGGTGTGAAATAGAGGCCAGAGAAATGTCCAATAGCAGACAGCGATGCGCGCTTGCGCTTCGCTGTCTGTAAGCGCGACCGCGCGCCCGAGTTAATACGAGGTAGCCAAGGGCGCGGAGGCGCACGCCCGGCGTTTGAGGGCAACGAAAGAGGAGGTAAGATTATGGCCTTAACCGGTGTTTTGCGCGCGGGGTTCGTCCAGTTCCGGGTACTCGAGATGGACGAGGCGATAAACCATTATGTCGACCATATCGGTCTCGACCTGGTCGAAAAGGCCGATGATGGGCGTGTCTACCTGTCCGGCTATGACGAGTTTGACCGCCACAGCATTGTTCTGCGCGAGGCCGATGCCCCGGGCGTCGATTTTATGGCCTTCAAAGTTGCTGGCGATGCCGACCTCGACGCCTTCGAAAAACGCATCACGGATTTTGGCCTCGAAGTCGATCAGGTCGCCGCCGACGAACAACCAGGCGTCGGGCGGCGCATCGGCTTCGTGTTGCCGAGCGGACACCGCATCGAGCTCTACGCCGAGATGGCGCGCTCCGACAACGGGCCGATTACCGAAAACCCGGACGTGTGGCGCGACGACCCGCGCGGCATGCGCGCGCTCGGCTTCGACCATTGCCTGTTCTATGGCCCCAATGTCGCCGAGGTCTGCCGCTTCTTCACCGAGGCTCTCGATTTCAGTCTGACCGAAATGGTGGAAACCCCGGACGGTCCGATCGCCGTCTGGCTAACCAGCAGCACCAAGACGCATGAAGTCGCCTTCGTCGATCATCCCGATCCGGGCAAATTTCATCATGTTTCGTTCGTGCTCGAATCCTGGAACGATGTCGGCCACGCCGCCGATATCGTCTCGCGCTACGACATCTCGCGCGACGTCGGCCCGACGCGCCATGGCATCACGCGCGGCCAGACGATCTATTTCTTCGACCCTTCCGGCAATCGCAACGAAGTCTTCTGTGGCGGCTACACCTATTTTCCGGATCACCCCACCCGGGTGTGGACGCCGGATCAGCTCGGCAAGGGCATTTTCTATTATGAAAAGGAGCTGAACGACCGCTTTCTCGGCGTCGTGACGTGAGCGCCGCCGCCCGGCATTTTATCGACGGCGCGTTTACCGCCGGCAGCACCAACCGCAGTTTCGAGAATTTCACCCCGGTCGACGGCGCCTCGCTCGGCCTGGTGCCGGAAGCCGGCGAAGCCGAGGTGGACGCTGCCGTCGGCGCCGCGAAGGCCGCTCTGTCGGGCCCATGGGGCGCCATGGCGGTGGCGGAGCGGGCCGAGTTGCTGCACAAGGTGGCGGACGGCATCACCGCCCGCTTCGATGAATTTCTCGCCGCCGAGATCAGCGATACCGGCAAACCCAAATCCCTCGCCGCCCATATCGACATTCCGCGCGGCGCCGCCAATTTCAAGGTCTTCGCCGATCTGGTGAAAAATGTCGGCAGCGAGCATTTCTCCATGCCGACGCCGGACGGCACCGGTGCGGTGAATTATGCGCTCCGCGTACCCAAGGGGGTGATCGCTGTCATTAGCCCGTGGAATCTGCCGCTCCTCCTGATGACTTGGAAAGTCGGCCCGGCGCTCGCCTGCGGCAATTGCGTCGTCGTCAAGCCTTCTGAGGAAACGCCGCTCACCGCCACCCTATTGGGCGAGGTGATGAACGAAGCCGGCGTGCCGAAGGGCGTTTACAATGTCGTGCACGGGTTTGGCCCCGATTCCGCCGGCGAACTGCTGACCCGCCATCCAGACGTTGATGCGATCACTTTCACCGGCGAGACAGCGACCGGCGAAGCGATCATGGCCGCCGCCGCGCGCGGCGTGCGCGATGTCTCGTTCGAGCTTGGCGGCAAGAATCCGGCCCTGGTATTCGCCGATTGCGACATGGATAAAGTGATCGAAGGCACGCTGCGCTCCGTCTTCGCTAATTGCGGACAGGTATGCCTCAGCACCGAGCGCATCTATGTCGAGCGGCCGGTCTTCGACGAGTTCACGGCGCGGCTGAAAGCCGGCGCCGAGGCGCTAACCCCCGGCGTTCCGGAAGACCCGGACACCAAGCTCGGTCCGCTGATTTCGGCCGAGCACCGCGCCAAGGTCATGTCCTATTACGCCCGCGCGAAGGAGGAAGGCGCCGAGATCGTCACCGGCGGCGGCGTGCCGGACATGCCGGAAGCGCTATCCGACGGCTGTTGGATCGAGCCGACGATCTGGACCGGTCTCAGCGACAATTCAGCCGTTAACCGCGAAGAAATATTCGGCCCCTGTTGCCATATCCGCCCATTCGACGATGAGGCCGAAGCCGTGGCGCTCGCCAACGACACGCCCTACGGCCTCTGCTGTTCGCTGTGGACGGAGAATTTGTCCCGCGCCCACCGGGTGTCGGCGCAGATGGAGACCGGCCTCACCTGGGTCAATTGCTGGTTCCTGCGCGATTTGCGCACGCCGTTCGGCGGCGCCAAGCAATCCGGCATCGGACGCGAGGGCGGCGTGCATTCGCTCGAATTCTATAGCGAGCTGCGCAATGTCTGCGTCAAGCTTTGACGGCGTCGGCGCGCTGACCTTCGACGTCTTCGGCACGGTCGTCGATTGGCGTTCGGCCATTATCCGCGACGGCGAGGAACTGGGCCGCGCCAAGGACATCGATCTCGATTGGCCGGCCTTCGCCGACGATTGGCGCGCGCTCTATCAGCCGGCCATGGAGCGCGTGCGCACCGGCGAGATCGACTGGTGCATGCTCGACGATCTGCACCGCATGAATCTCGATGAGCTGCTGCTGCGCCACGGCATTGGCGGCCTGACGGAAGACGAGACCGATCGTTTCAACCGCGTCTGGCACCGGCTCGATCCCTGGCCCGACGTGGTCGTCGGCCTCACCCGTCTAAAGGCGAAATTAATCCTCGCGACGCTCTCCAACGGCAACACCGCACTGCTCGTCAACATGGCGAAGCGCGCCGGCCTACCGTGGGACGCGGTACTCGGCGCCGAGACCGCCGGCGCCTACAAACCGCAGCCGCGCGCCTATCTTCGCACCGCCGAGATGCTGGGGCTTGCCCCGGAGCGCTGCATGATGGTGGCCGCCCACAATGGCGACCTCGCCGCCGCCGCTGCACTCGGTTTCAAGACCGCCTTCGTCCGCCGCCCCAATGAATACGGGCCGGAACAGACGAGCGATCTCGAGCCGGAGGGAGTGTGGGATATCGTCGCTGAAGACTTTCTTGAACTCGCCGATAAACTCGGCCGCTGACTAGCCGTTGATCCCGGCCAAATAATCGACGACTTCGCTGGTCTCGACCACATCGGCCGAGCAGCGGTTCATGTCGAACAAGTTGATCGCTTGCGATAT
>PTKB01000015.1 GCA_002937555.1 Alphaproteobacteria bacterium MarineAlpha10_Bin2
CCGTCAGATCGTAGCGCCCCATCTTCAAGCTCCCACAGTTTGGTAGCTTGAATCACATCCGAAGCGATTTGGGAATCCCCTTTATGGGTACACGACCTAATAAATGGTTAACGCGGGCGTAAAAAATTCATTTCTTAAATACGGCATCCGCTTCGCTGCGCACCACGCCCCTGTTGCCAATTTCCGACTTCACGCGCTCCAATTCACGCTCCAAATCCTCGACATATATCTTCAACGCCTCCACCGAAAGATTATCCAGAATTCTAGGCGCCCAATCGGCCGGTTTTGGTATGACAATTTCAATATCGTCCATAAAGTTTTCCCCCTCCATCCGACACACCCCAGTATAACAACGCCGAAGCGCAATCCGGGAGTGGAAATAAATGAGCGACCCAGGCGATCGGCTACCCGAAGACATGCTGGCCGTGGAAATATCGGCGCCGGGCGGACCGGAGAAACTAGTCCCGGCGCGGCGTCCGATTCCTGGCCTGGGGCATGGCGAATTATTGATCCGGGTCGGCGCCGCGGGCGTCAACCGGCCCGATGTGATGCAGCGCGCCGGCGGCTATCCCGCACCGCCCGGCGCTTCCGACATACCCGGGCTGGAAGTCGCCGGCAGCGTGGTCGCCCGCGGCCCCGGCACCCAGCGTTACCAGGTGGGAGATTCTGTCTGTGCGTTGGTTACCGGCGGCGGCTATGCCGAATACTGCGCCGCGCCGGAAGCGCAATGCTTGCCGCACCCCGAGGGTTATACCGACGCCGAAGCCGGCGCTTTGCCCGAAACGTTCTTTACCGTCTGGACAAATCTGTTCGAGCGCGGGCGCCTGCGGGCGGGAGAACGGCTGATGGTGCATGGCGGCTCGAGCGGTATCGGCACCGTCGCCATACAGCTCGCGACCGCAATGGGCGTTCGCGTCTTCGCCACTGCCGGCTCGCCGGAAAAATGCGCAGCCTGCCGCGATCTCGGCGCCGAGTTGGCGGTGAATTACCGCACCGAGGATTTCGTCGCGGCGGTGAAAACGGCAACCGGCGGCGAAGGCGTGGACGTGGTGCTCGATATGGTCGGCGGCGAATATGTGCAACGCAATTTGAGCTGTCTGAGAAGCGAAGGCCGGCTGGTACAAATCGCATTTCTTGGCGGCGCCGAATCCACGCTCAATTTGGCGCCGGTCATGCTCAAGCGCCTGATGATCACCGGCTCGACGCTGCGTGCCCAAAGCGTGGCTAGTAAAGCGCGCATCGCCGCGGCATTGGAAAAAGAAGCCTGGCCGCTCCTGTCGGCGCGCACCATCGCGCCGGTCATCGATAGCTCATTCCCTCTGGCGGAGGCCGCAAAGGCTCATGCGCGAATGGAATCCAGCGAACATATCGGCAAGATATTGCTCTTTCCCAAAAGCTAAGAAACCTAACCGGACCAATTGACCCTTATCCACCAAGAGCGATATATCACTATCTTTCGAACATGCGCGGCCGCGACAATTATTTGCCCGGTTGGAAGCACAGCTCCGATCCCAGGTGGAATGGGGGCGAAAGGATAAACTATGACTGATTTATTGATGCCCAAAGCAACGGCCGTCTGGCTGGTCGACAGCACCGCGCTCACTTTTGAACAGATCGCGGCGTTTTGCAGCTTGCACGATTTGGAAGTTCAGGGCATCGCGGACGGCGAGGTGGCGGTGGGAATCCGAGGCCTCGATCCCATCTCCAACGGCCAACTCACGCGCGAAGAAATCGTGCGCTGCGAAGGCGATAAGACCTCGCGTCTGAGTTTGAGCTCGCCCAGCACAAAACTGCCGCAACGCACCCGGCGCGCGCGCTATACGCCGGTCAGCAAACGCCAGGACCGGCCGAACGCGATAGCCTGGCTGATCAAGAATTACCCGGAATTGAACGACGCCCAAATCGGCAAACTGCTGGGCACGACGAAATCAACGATCACCGCGGTGCGCGAACGCACCCACTGGAATACGCCCAACATCTCGCCGCAGGATCCACTGCTGCTCGGCATTTGCTCCGAACAGGAATTGTTGGAGGAATTGCGCAAAGCCCAACGGCGCCAAGAGCGCGAGGCCAAAAAAGCCGCGCGTGAAGCGGCCCGGAAAGCAGCGGCGAAGGCGGAGGCTGCCGAGGCGGCAACACCGCCGCCGGCGCAACCGGCGCCTGAGACCGTGCCGGCGACCGACACCGCCCCAGCGCCGGCCGAGGCAGCAGAGGTGGCTTCAGCGCCGGATTCCGAGACCCCAGCGGACGCGGTTACGCCGATCGCTCCGGAGGCAGGGTCGCTGATCGGCGATGCGCCGGAAAAAACCGGCGATTCCTGAAACGCCGCCTATGATCCCGCGCGCTTAGGAGAAAGGCCGCGCGTTGCGGCTTCTTCCTGGAGACCGTCCCTGAATTTCGGATGGGCAATGGCAATAAGCGCCTGAGCGCGCTCGCGCAAAGACTTGCCGCGCAGCTCGGCGACGCCGAATTCGGTCACCACCATATCCATATCGGCGCGCACCGTGGTGACGACCGAACCCGGCGCGAGACCGCCGACGATGCAGGACAGGGCGCCGCCTTTGGCGGTGGCATGGGTGGCGATAAACGAGCGACCGCCCTCGGCCAACATGGCGCCGCGGACGAAATCGGCTTGGCCGCCGGTGCCGCTATACTGCATGCCCCCGATCGATTCCGAGCATGCCTGACCAGTGAGATCGACCGCGATGGTCGCGTTAATCGCCACCATCCCTTTGTGTTGAGCGATGAAAGACGTGTCGTTGGTATGCTCGACCGGATGACCTTCGATGGCCGGATTTTCATGTAGAAAATCGTAGGTTTGCCGCGTTCCGGCAGCGAATGTATAGAGCGTTTTGCCGGCATTGACCGACTTTCGCGAATTGTCCGCCACTCCTGTTTCCATCAGAACACGCATCGGGTCGACGAACATTTCGGTGTGAATGCCGAGATGCTTATGGTCCAGGAGGCACAGGCCGACGGCACTCGGCGCAGCGCCATAGCCCAATTGAATCGTCGCACCATCCGGAATGCGTTCGGCGATAAAGGCGCCGATCTTTTCGTCTTCGGGCGTTCCCGGCGGGTTCGGCAACTCGAAGATTTCATTGTCGCTTTCGACGATTGCGTCCACTTCGGTCACATGTACTTGGCAATCGCCGAACACACGGGGCACGTTCGGATTGACTTCGACGGCGCTGAAACCCGCCGATTCGATCAGCGATTTGGTGTAATCGATGCTGATGCCGATGCTCATATAGCCATCCGCATCGGGCGGCGAGACCAGCGTCATGACGGCACCCACCTGCATGTCGTCGCGCATGATCTTGGGCATCTGGCCGAAATGCATCGGCGTCATGTCGTACCGGCCTTCGAAGATGCCGGGCCGGTCCGAATTGCCGCAGAACAGGCTGTCCCACTCAATTTGGTCGGAATGTTCGGGCTGCAACAAGGCTTCGGCGAGATCGGGGACTGGCAGGATGGTACCGGTCCGTACGCGCGCTAGCTTTCCATCCCGCAGGCGCCGGCCCATGGCGGCAATCAGCGCGTGCGGCTGCCCGGCCATGGTTGGGAATATTAGGCGTTGGCCGTCTTGCAAACGGCTTACCGCGTTGTCTGCGGATTGCAGCTTGAGTTTATATTCGGACCGCCAATCGATTATTCGTGCCATGTCTCCCCCTCTATCGTGGCCGGATTTTGGCGCGCCGCTCCGCAAGGAGCAAGTCGCGCGGAGGGTTTTGTGGCCAGGGAGGGCAAACATCGAGTATGTTGCGCGGGCATCTGCCGGGTTTGGGCGTCCGAACCGGCCAATATGCCGCCAAAATTGACGTGCGAAAGATGATCACCCCTTCAGATCTGGTTTCTCATATCGAAAGGCTGAGCCAGGCCCGCATTCTCTGCGTCGGCGACCTCATGCTCGACCGCTTCGTTTATGGCGAGGTCGAGCGGACGTCGCCGGAAGCGCCGGTGCCGGTGCTGGGAATCGAACGCCAAACGGCGATGCTGGGCGGCGTCGGGAATGTTGCGCGAAACCTGATCAGCCTCGGCGCCAGCGCCACGCTGCTCTCCGTCGTGGGCGATGACGAAGTCGGCCGGACGCTCACCCAAATGGTCGGCGAAGAAGAGCGCGTTGAGCCGCATCTGCTGGTCGAGCCGGGCCGCCCGTCAACCGAGAAGACCAGATTCCTCGCCAGCGGCCAGCAGCTTCTGCGTACCGACCGCGAAACGCGGAGCTGGATTAGCGCGCGCAGCGCCGAAAACCTTCTCCGCATGGCCGAGGATATTGTCCCGCAATGCGACGTGCTGGTGTTGTCGGATTACGCTAAGGGCGTGTTGACGGCGGAGATGTGCCAAGCGCTGATCTCTTGCGCGCGGGGCGCTTCCAAGCCTGTGGTGGTCGATCCGAAGGGCCTGGATTATACCTGTTACAAGGGCGCCAGCGTCATTACGCCGAACCGCCGCGAGTTGGGTGCTGCCACGGGTGCCGCGGTCGAAACGGAAAGCGAAATCACCGCCGCCGGGCAGTCGCTGATGGCGCAATTGGCGATCGATGCGCTGTTGGTCACGCGCAGCCGGCACGGCATGACGCTCCTGACGGCCGACGGCCGGATCGAGCATTTGCCGACCCGGGCGCGGGAAGTGTTCGATGTGTCGGGCGCCGGCGATACCGTGGTCGCGACACTGGCGTGCGCGCTCGCCAGCGGTGTCGATCTGGCCGAAGCGTCGGCCCTTGCCAATTTGGCGGCCGGTGTAGTGGTGGCGAAATCCGGCACCGCCGTGGTGTTTGCCGCCGACCTTCTGCATGCGGTCAGGGCCGGCGACCTGTCGTCATCGGAAGCCAAGATCGTGCCGCTGACGGCGGCGCTCGAGAGCATTGCGAAATGGCGCGATGCCGGCCAAACGATCGGCTTTACCAACGGCTGTTTCGATCTTCTCCACCCCGGGCATATTTCGCTGCTGCGCCAGAGCAAAAGCAATTGCGCCCGCCTGCTGGTGGGGCTCAACAGCGACGCATCGGTGCGCCGCCTCAAGGGCGAGGACAGGCCGGTGCAAACCGAAAGCGCACGCGCGCAGGTGCTTGCGTCGCTCGAGACCATCGATCTCGTGGTGATTTTCTCGGAAGATACGCCGATCAAAATGATCGAAGCCGTCCGCCCAGATGTGCTGATCAAGGGCGGCGATTACTCGATCGACGGAGTTGTCGGCGCGGATTTCGTGCAATCCTATGGCGGCAAAGTGTTATTGGCGGAAACGGAAGCCGGGTTTAGCACCAGCGGCACCATAGAAAAGCTGCAGCGTTAACCGCCAAATTGCCGTACTTGGCCGCGGCTGCGCGCCTTGACCAAGAAAATCTGATCCTTAACCCGCAGTTTTCGGCGCTTCAGTTCAGCCAGGGACAGGGTATTGGGCGCCGGGCGCTGCGCCTCGTCCTGGATCGCTTTTTCCAAATTGGCATGTTTCGCGGCGAGGCTGGCGACATAATCGTCAAACCCCAGATCATTGCTTATCTCAACGGGATCTAGCCTTGAATACATTGTCCTCCAATCGCGACAATTTTTCTGGATCTTTGGCTGGCGGCTGGGCGCCACACCGAAATCCAATGAGAAGTCTCTGGATTGTGACATAACGGCCTGCTGTTGACCACAATATCCGCAAAAAATATGCGCCGTGAACCGCGCCTCGGTCGCACCGCGAACGAGAGCGCCAAGTTACCTACCGATGCTTGAAAAAATTGGCTAATCAAGGCGGTGACAGGTGTTTCTTGGGCGATGAATTCGCTCGCGACTCCGCTTGAGGCACGCCACCCGGCGCACATTCACACTCGATTTTTCGAGCAGTTTTTGATATCATACCAAACGTAACAATCGGATCATGTCTCAACGCTGGATGGATGATGGAAACACAAGGTGTCGATCAGCGCCTCGTCTCCCTACGAATTGAACATCGGGATTTAGACGACGTAATCAGCAAACTGGCAGGCAATCACGAGCCAGACGATGTCCGAATGCGACGAATGAAAAAACGAAAATTGGCGCTTAAAGACGAGATTGCCAAGCTTGAAAGCGATCAACTACCGAATTTGATCGCTTAGTTCAGCAAGTTCCCAGGAACGGCGGCCTTATTATAGACAGACCGGCTATTGCGGCGGGGCTTTTGCTCTCGGCCCGTTCTGTTTGCTCGCGTACATGGCTTTGTCGGCCTCGGCGAGCGCCTGGCCGGCGTCTTCCACGCCATTGAAGGTGTAGGCGCCGAAAGTCACGCTGATTGCCAGTTCATGATCGTTGAACGGAACCGGATTCTTGGCGATTTCCTGGGCCAATTGGATTGATTTGTCTTGCGCTACGTCGGCATCGATCTGATAAAGAATGACGCCAAACTCGTCGCCGCCGAGGCGCCCGACAATATCCGAATCGCGGACCTGCTCTATGAGCGTCTCGGCGACATGGCGGAGCGCCGCGTCGCCGGCCGGATGGCCATGGCTATCGTTGATTTGTTTCATATTGTTGACGTCGAAATAGATCACCGTGCTCGGCGCGCCGTAGCGTTCGGTCATCGAGATCGCGCGCGTCAATTCGCGTAGGAAGGCGCGCCGGTTATAGACCGGCACCAGTGAATCCTGGTCGGCCAGGCGCTCAAGATGCTCAATGCGCCCGCGGCTGCCGTTTAATTCCTCGCGCAGGCGCGCCACTTCCTCCATCAGCGTCATGATCGCCATGCGGATCTTGGGCGTGAGCTCCGCCTCGGGAATACCCATCACCGATGCGCTGTCCTGGACCTGATGGCCGGCGCTTGCAGCAGCGTCCGCGGCGCGGAGCTTGGCGCCCTGGGCGCGGCTCGCCACGCCGACGCGCGGCGCTCTGTTTTCCTCGATCTTCATTCGTCTCTGACCTCGATCAGCGCCATTCAGGTGCGATCCAGTGTTAGCATCGATTACTTTAATACCACATGCGAATTGCGATGGCAAAAAATCTACCGCAGTTCCGACAAAAGTTCGATATCTGGCTTTTCGTACCCGTGTCCGCCCTTTACCATCGCCTTGCAGGGTTTAGTAATGGTAAATGTTTGCGCCTTTTCTAACAAATTTCCGTCAAAATAGAGGAATAAGCACAAATTGTGACTACTCCTAATCCCCTTGTGGGCATAATCATGGGCAGCCAGTCGGACTGGCCGGTCATGCGACATGCCGGGTTGACCTTGGAAAGCCTCGGTATCGCTTATGAATCGCGGATTATTTCGGCCCACCGCACGCCCGAGCGGCACGGCGAATATTGTGCCGCCGCCAAAGGGCGTGGTTTGCAGGTGATTATCGCCGGCGCCGGCGGGGCCGCCCATCTGGCCGGCGTGACCGCGGCGCTGACGCCATTGCCGATTCTCGGTGTGCCGATGGAAAGCGCCGCGCTCAAAGGCATGGACAGCCTGTTGTCGACGGTTCAGATGCCGGGCGGCATTCCGGTGGGGACGCTGGCGATCGGCAAACCCGGCGCCGTCAACGCCGCCCTTCTCGCCGCCGCCATCCTCGCCCTCGGCGACGACCGGATTGCCGGCGCGCTAGACGACTGGCGCGCCGCACAAACCGCCAAGGTGCCGGAAATACCCGTCGATCAGGCGGATTAGCCGAAGCGCGGCCGGCGGCTGCCTTTGATCAGGCGGGCGATCATGCCGGGCGACGGAAAAATACGCTGCAATTTTCCTTTCAGCCGGCCGATGCGCATGACGTCTTCGAGGCGGCGGTCGAGAAAGGCCCAACTGTCTTCGCGGTTCTCGGAATTGTCATCGAGCCAGTAGAGCAGCGTCGCGCCATAGACGCCGGCCAACAGGGCGCGCTTGGTGTAAAAATTGAAATCGGTCGATTTGTCGCCGATGGCGAACCACATGCTGTCGACGCTGTGATAGAGACATGACAAAGAGAGCCCTGCGTTCAGCGGCAGCGCACCATAGGCTAGGGCGGCGCGTACCGCCTCACGGTGCGGTTCTTCGAGCTCCAGGCGGCGCTTGACGGCGGCGGCGATGCGTTGGCGCACGCCGAGACCTTTGAAGGCCTCCGCGTCGAGATCCTGTTCCAGGCGCCGGTCGGCGCGCGCGGCGTGATAGGCGATCTGCGATGCGGCGCCGCGCGGAAAGGCGCGGCGCGCCGCAGTGGGCGAAATGGCGCAGTCTGCGGCCGCCGCCAGCAGCGCCTTGTCGCTCCAGCCATCGAACGGCACATGGCTGAGGACGGCGTCGATGAGCGCCTCGCGGGTGTCGTCCGGTGTTCTGTCTTGGCGCGTCATGGTTGGTCGTCTTCCGCTTCGTCCGTGTGTTTGAGTTCGGAAGTGAATGTTAGTGTCGACAGATCATGCATGCGCATCGGATAGAGAATGCCTTCGAGATGATCGCATTCATGCTGCACGACGCGGGCGTGAAAGCCTACGGCCTCGCGCTCGATCACTTCGCCCTTGTGATTCGTACCGCGGTAGCGGATGTGGCGGTGGCGCGTCACCATGCCGGCCAGCCCGGGCAGCGAGAGACAGGCTTCCAGGCCCTCGGCCGTGTCGTCGCCGAGGGTTTCGATCTCGGGGTTGATCAGTACGGTGAACGGGCAGCCCTCGGCACCGTCGCCGTCTTCCTCCTCGGCGCGCGCTTGCGGCACGTGGAACATGACCAGACGCAGCAGCACATGCACTTGCGGCGCCGCGAGGCCAGCGCCCGAGGCATCGGCCAGGGTGTCGATCATGTCCGAAATGAGCTGGCCGATTTCGGGCGCTTTGGGGTCATCGATGGGTTCGGCGATGCGCCCCAGCACGGGATGGCCCATGCGGGCAATCTTGAGAATGGCCATGGCGTCCATAATGGCGTGCGCCGGCAGTCGGGTAAACCGGGTTAAAATCGTCCTCACCGCCCTTCACAGCGGGCCCGGGACATGGTATGACCCGCCCCGCTTTCGCATGAACCGGATAGGCAAGGAACAGAGATTTGGTACAGGTCGTCGTCAGAGAGAATAATGTCGACCAGGCTCTCAAGGCGCTGAAGAAGAAAATGCAGCGCGAGGGCATCTTCCGCGAGATGAAGATGCGCCGACATTACGAAAAGCCGTCCGAGAAACGGGCGCGCGAAAAAGCCGAAGCCATCCGCCGCGCGCGCAAACTGGCGCGCAAACGCTCGGCGCGCGAAGAATAAATCCGCTAAAGAGTCTTGACGATCGCTTCGACGACCTTCTTGGCGTCGCCGAACAGCATCATCGTGTTGGAATTGTAAAACACCGGATTGTCGATACCGGCATAGCCGGGCGATAGCGAGCGCTTGACGAACAACACCGTCTTGGCGTTTGCGACGTCCAAAATCGGCATGCCGGCGATCGGGCTCTGCGGGTCGGTTTTGGCGACCGGATTGACGACGTCATTGGCGCCGATCACGAAAGCGACGTCGGTACTCGACAAATCGCTGTTGATTGCATCGAGCTCGAACACGTCGTCGTAAGGCACACTGGCTTCGGCCAGCAGCACGTTCATATGCCCCGGCATGCGCCCAGCGACGGGATGGATGGCGTAGCGCACCCGCACGCCTTTTTTGCCCAACTCCTCGGCCATCTCACGCACCGCATGCTGGGCCTGGGCGACAGCGAGGCCGTACCCCGGAATGATAATCACCGAACCGGCATTGGAGAGGATGAAGGCGCCGTCCTCGGCGCTCCCCGCCTTGTGCGGCTTGTCGCTTTTCTCGACTTTTAAAGCCTCGCCGCCGAAGCCGCCGAGAATGACGCTGATAAACGAGCGATTCATGGCCTTGCACATGATGTAACTGAGAATCGCGCCGGACGAGCCGACCAGCGCGCCGACGATGATCAACACCGTGTTGTCGAGGGTGAAGCCAATGCCGGCGGCGGCCCAACCGGAATAGGAATTCAGCATCGAGATCACCACCGGCATATCGGCGCCGCCGATGGGAATGATGATGAGCACGCCGAACACCAGCGCCAGCGCGGTCATGATCCAGAAAATCATCGGCGATTGGTCGATGCAGAAGATCACCGCCAACGCGACGATCGCCAGAGCGACGATCAGATTGAACAGGCGCTGCCCGGCGAACACCAACGGCGCCCCTGTCATCAATTCCTGCAGCTTGGCGAAGGCGATCACCGAGCCGGTAAAGGTCATCGCGCCGATCACCATGCCGACGCTCATCTCGATGCGGCTGATCAGACGGATTTCGCCGTCGACGGCGATGTGAAATATCTCGGGCGCCAACAGCGCCGATGCCGCCACCAATACGGCGGCCAATCCGACCAGGCTGTGAAACGCCGCCACCAATTGCGGCATGGCGGTCATTTTGATCTTCAAGGCGATAACGGTGCCGATGAGGCCGCCCGCCGCGAGGCCGATCACCAGCCAGAGATAATCTTCGACGCCGGGTTGGGCCAGCGTGGTGCCGATGGCGATCACCATGCCGGCGATGCCGAACAAATTGCCGGTCCGCGCCGAGGCCGGCGAAGACAGGCCGCGCAAGGCCATGATGAAACAAACGCCGGCGATCAAATAGAGAATCGCCGCGAGATTGGCGGTCATGAAGGCGGTCCTATTACTTTTTCTTGTACATTTGCAGCATGCGCTGGGTCACGGTGAAGCCGCCGAATATATTGACGGCCGCCAATCCCACCGCAATGCCGCCGAGAACCTTGGCCACGCTGCCTTCCATGGGCGCGGCGGCGAGCAATGCGCCGACGATGATGACACTGGAAATCGCATTGGTGACCGACATCAACGGCGTGTGCAGTGCCGGGGTCACGCTCCACACCACGTAATAGCCGACAAATACGGCGAGCACGAATACCGTCACCGCGATGACCAGCGGATGGATATCCAGCATTAGTTCCATGGTTACGCGTTTTTCTCCGTCAAAGCCGCGTTGACCACCGACCCGCCACGGGTCAACAGCGCGCCTTTGATGACTTCGTCGTCCCAGTCGATGGCGATGGAACCGGATTCGCCGTCGATCATGGGGGAAATGAAGTTGTAGAGATTGCGGGCGTAGAGCGAACTGGTATCGGTCGGCACGCGCGCCGGATAGTTGGCATAGCCGATTATCGTCACGCCATGTTTGACCACCACGGCGTCACGCTCGCTCAATTCGCAATTGCCGCCGGTTTCGGTGGCCAGGTCGACGATCACCGAACCGTTCTTCATGTCCTTGACCATCGCTTCGGTTATGAGCACCGGCGCCTGCTTGCCGGGAATTTGCGCCGTGGTGATGCAAATATCTTGCTTCTTCAACGTCTCATGAATGAGATCGGCCTGACGCTGCAGGTAATCCGCGCCCATTTCACGCGCATACCCGCCAGCGGTCTCGGCGCTCTCGCTATCGGCGTTTTCCACTTCGATGAAAGTTGCGCCAAGGCTCTCCACCTGCTCCTTGACCGCCGGGCGCACATCGAAGGCGCTGACGATGGCGCCGAGGCGATGCGCCGTGGCGATCGCTTGCAGGCCCGCCACGCCGGCGCCCAGCACCAACACGCGGGCCGGCACGATGGTGCCCGCCGCGGTCATCATCATCGGCAATATCTTGCCGAATGTTTCGGCCGCATCGATCACCGCCTTGTAGCCTGAAATATTGCTCTGCGACGACAGCGCATCCATGCTCTGGGCGCGACTGATGCGCGGGATCAATTCCATGGCGAAACTGGTCAGGCCGTGCTTGGCATAGGCCTCCGCCTGATCGCGGCGGTACAGAGGATTGAGGAGGCCGATCAGAATGGCGTCCGGCTTCATCATTGCCAATTCATCCACCGCGCCGTTGCCGTTACAACATGGCCCGCCGACCTTGAAAATCATGTCGGCTTCGGCGTAGAGCGCGGCGGCATCAGGCACAATCCGCGCGCCCGCATCCTCGAGCATCTCATCGGAAATTGAGGCCGCCTCGCCGGCACCCGATTCGATGAGCATTTCGACACCAAGAGCGGTAAATTTTTTAACAGAATCCGGCGAAGCCGCGACACGTGTTTCGCCGGGGAGTATCTCTTTGGGAACTCCGATCTTCATTGGTTTTCCTTGCCTAAATTCCGCGCGTGTTTTGGAACCCCGAGATAAGGCGCCGCACTCAATACCGCGCTAAGTTGGGTTTGCCAAGAGCGGTTTGGTACTTCGTCACGCTCTTGTTACGAACATTGAGCGCAAAGCGTTAAATTAAGCTGATTCAGGCTGCTTCCGGCACACCCGCTCGGGCGAGAATTTCTATTTGCCGGCGCGCTAAAGCATCCGAGTCGAAGCCCTCGATCAGCGCTTCGAAGGCCCGGTGCCAGTTCAACTCGGCGCCGAGATGAAGGAATACCGAGCCCAACCCGATCGCCGAGCGGTCGAGGAGGACAAATTCACGCGGCGGCGTCACGCCGCCGAGGCGGCGTATTTCGCGGTGCGTTTTGGCCGCCATCGCGCCACCGAACTTGCCGCTGCCGGATTCATCGATCAGGCGCACCCGGTCATCGGTCAGCGGGCCATAGATAAATTTGGCCCAGATGGCGAGTGCATCGACCATTTCCGACGACAAATCCTTGAAGCCCCAACTTTCGAAGCCGTGCACCAGCTGATCGCGGTCATCCTGTTGAACGCCGCGGTAGAGATCGATCACGCCTTGAATGAATCTCGCCGGCAGGATGCGGACACAACCGTAATCGAGCAAGTTGACGGATCCGTCGGCGCGGATCGAGTAATTGCCGAGATGCGGATCGCCATGCAGCACACCATGGCGGTAAAGCGGGCGGTACCAAGCTTGAAACATATTCTCGGCGATGCGATTGCGCGCCTCTTGGGGGCGCGATTTCGCTTCGAGCAGCGGCTCGCCTTCAAGCCAAGACATGGTCAAGAGGCGGCGCGTGCTCAATTCGGGCAACACGTCGGGGACATGTACGCCGTCTTCATCGACGAGCAATTCGCCGAACAGCTGAAGATGGCGCGCCTCGCGGCCGTAATCCAATTCCTCGCGCAGGCGGGCCGTCAATTCATGCAATATCTCGCGCGTATCAATCGTCGGGTCGTAGCGCTTGTAGAGGCCGAACATCAGTTTCAACTGGCGCAAATCGGCTTCGACCGTCGAAGCCATCTCGGGATATTGCAGTTTGCAGGCCAGCGCCGCGCCATCCAGGCCGCGCGCGCGGTGCACTTGGCCGAGCGACGCCGCCGCCGCCGCGTCCTCGGAGAACGTCTCGAAGCGCTGGCGCCAATCGGCGCCAAGCTCGGTGCGCATACGCCGTTTGACGAAGGCCCAGCCCATCGCCGGCGCCTGCGACTGCAGCGCGCGCAGCTCCTCGATATATTCCTCCGGCAGACCATCCGGAATGGTGGCGAGCAATTGCGCCACTTTCATCAGCGGCCCTTTGAGACCGCCTAATGCCCGCCTCAGGTCGGCCGCGTTGCGCGCCGAATCCGCCGGCATGCCGAGATAGCGCTGCCCCGCCATGCGCGCCGCCAGGCCGCCGACCGACGTGCCGACACGGGCATATCGCTTCACCCGCCCGCCGAGTCTATTGTTTTCGGAACCCATGCCGGCGCCGCCCTTAGAGCTCAGCCTCCAGCTGATCGACGAAGCCGGAGACAATGTCGAGGCCGCGCGACCAGAAATCGGCCTTGCCGGCATCGAGGCCGAAGGGCGCCAGCAATTCCTTGTGACGGAGCGTGCCGCCGGCGCCGAGCATGTCGAGATATTTCGCCTCAAAACCGTCCCCCGCTTCCTGATAAACGGCGTAGAGCGCGTTTACCAGGCAATCGCCGAAGGCGTAGGCGTAAACGTAAAAGGGCGAGTGGATGAAGTGTGGGATGTAGGCCCAAAAATGGCGGTATTCATCGTCGAAATGAAGCGCCGGGCCGAGGCTTTCGCCCTGGATGGAGAGCCAGATTTCGCCGATGCGCTCGGGCGTCAGCTCGCCGGCGCGGCGCTGATCATGGATCTGGCGTTCGAAATCGCAAAACGCGACCTGGCGCACCACCGTATTCAGCATGTCCTCGACTTTGCCGGCCAGCATCACGCGCCGGCGCAACGGCGACTCCTCCGCTTCGAGAAGGGCGCGGAAGGTTAGTTGTTCGCCGAACACAGAGGCGGTCTCGGCGAGGGTCAAGGGCGTATCGGCCATCAACGCGCCTTGCGGCCCGGCCAGCACTTGATGCACGCCGTGGCCGAGTTCATGCGCCAGCGTCATCACATCGCGCGTCTTGCCCTGATAATTGAGCAGCAGATAGGGGTGCGCGCTCGGCACCGTGGGATGGGCAAAAGCGCCCGGCGCCTTGCCCGGCGCGACCGGCACATCGATCCAGGCGTTATCGAAAAACCGCTGGCCGACATCCGCCAGTTTGGGCGAGAAGGCGCGATAAGAAGAGAGCACCAGATCGACCGCTTCGGTCCAGGGGATGCTGCGGTCGTCATCTTCGGGTAAAGGCGCATTGCGGTCCCAATAATTTAGCTTTTCGCCGCCGAGCCAGCGCGCCTTAAGCTTATAATAGCGGTGCGAAAGACGCGGATAGGATTGCTTGACCGCTTCCACCAGCGCATCGACAACTTCGTCTTCGACATGATTGCTGAGATTGCGCGACGAAATCGGACGCTCGAAACTGCGCCATTTGTCTTCGGTCTCCTTGTCCTTGGCCAGGGTATTGGTGATCAGCGAGAAGGTGCGGATGTTATCGCCGAAGACCTGACCGATGGATTTGGCCGCGGCGTGGCGGCGGCTTTCATCGGGATCCGAAAGCAGGTTGAGGACTTCGGCCGAGGTTAAGTTCTTTCCCGATACCGGAAACCTGAGCGCCGCGACGGTCTCGTCAAAGAGCCGCATCCAGGCGGAACGCCCGGACACCTGTTTTTCGTGCAGCAGGCGCTCCAAATCATCGGACAACTGATGCGGGCGGAATGCGCGCACGTCGCGCAGCCAAGGGCGGTAACGGGCGAGCGGCGCGGCGTCCAGGCGCGCCTTCAGATCGTCATCCTCGATGCGGTTCAGCTCCAACGTGAGAAACAGCAGGTCGCTGGAGATATCCGTCGCCGCTTCCGACATATTTTGGGAAAACTGTGCCGTTTCCGGATCTTCCATATTGGTGCAATAGCGCAGATAGGCATAGCTCGTGAGGCGACCGAGAATTTCCTGAACATCTTCATAGTCGCCGACCAATTGGCCGAGCGCCGCGCCGTCGAGCGCCGCAACTTTTCCGGCATGGGTCTCGTTGAGGGCGCGCGCCCGGTCCCGGGCGTCGGTGAGATCGCGTTCCAGCGCCTCGCTTTCAGGCCCGGCGTAAAGATCGCTCAGATCCCAACGCGGCAGGTCGCCAATATCCGCCAGCGTTTCACTCGTTTGGTTCATGTCGGCGCGCCTCGGCCATGGATGGAAAGCGCGATCATAGCGGGAGGAAGGCCTCTCGGGCAAAGCCTGTCCGGCCGGATTCATCGTCCCGCTTGGTGCGGGGCACCTTCTCGCTTTATCATGCCCGGGTTCGGGAAGCCGAAGGGGGGAATTCAGGGGTGACCTACGACACATGGCAAAGCCTGCCCAGCATGTTTTTCGAAATCGCCGAGCAAGGCGGCGACAACGCGTTCATGTGGCGGAAGGAGGCCGGCAGCTACAAACCGCTGTCCTGGCGCGACACCGCCCAGCAGGTGCGCGACATGGCCAAGGGCCTGGCCGCGCTCGGCGTCGCCGCAGGCGATCGAATCGTGATCGTCGCCGAGAACCGTCCGGAATGGGCGATTGCCGACATCGCGGTCATGACTCTCGGCGCCATTAGCGTGCCGGCCTATACCACCAATACGGTGCGCGACCACCGCCATGTGCTTTCCGACTGCGGCGCCAAGGGCGTCATCGTTTCGACCCGCGCCCTCGCCGCGCGGGTGCTGCCGGCTGCCGCCGAGACCGCCCCGACCGAGTTTATCGTCAGCATGGAAGCGACCGAGCCCGGCGCGTTCGACATTGCGATGCATGGGTGGGACGATGTCATGGCGACAGGTGCCGCGTCCGAGCATGATCTCGCGCCCGGCCTGGAGGCGCTGACGCGCCAGGATGTTGCCTGCCTGATCTACACCTCGGGCACCGGGGGCAATCCCAAAGGGGTGATGCTGAGCCACCGGGCGATCATGATCAATTGCTATTCGGCGTGCGAGTTGTTGCGTCTGTTGGGCCTCGGCGATGAGGTGTTTCTGTCCTTCCTGCCGCTCAGCCATGCGTATGAGCATACGGCGGGGCTTTATTTTCCGATCTCCATCAAGGCGCAGATCTATTACGCCGAGAGCATCGAGACGCTCGCCGTCAATCTGGTGGAAGCGCGCCCGACCATTATGGTGAGCGTGCCGCGCCTCTATGAGGTCATGCACCGGCGCATCGTGCTTGGCCTCAAGCACCAGAGCGCGCTCAAGCAATCGCTGTTCGCGAAGGCGGTTGCGCTCGGGCGCAAGGAATATGAAAAGCCGGGCAGCCTCGGGCTCGTGCAAGGGGCGCTCAACCGGGTGTTGGAACGGCTCGTGCGCGACAAAGTGCGGGCGCGCTTTGGCGGGCGCCTCAAAGCGATGATATCGGGCGGCGCGCCGCTCAATCCGGAGGTCGGCATTTTCTTCACCGTGCTCGGGGTGCGGCTGCTGCAGGGCTATGGCCAGACCGAGGCGGCGCCGGTGATCAGTTGCAACCCGCCCTACAAGGTCAAGCTGCACACGGTCGGCCCGGCGCTCGAGCGGGTCGAGGTGAAGATCGCCGAGGACGGCGAAATTCTGACGCGCGGCGACGGGCTCATGAACGGCTATTGGAACGACGAAACCAGCTCCAACGCCGTGCTGCGCGAGGGCTGGCTGCACACCGGCGATATCGGCCATCTCGATGCCGACGGTTATATCCAGATCACCGACCGCAAGAAGGACATCATCGTCTTGTCCGGCGGCGACAATTTATCGCCGCAGCGGGTGGAGGGCACGCTCACGCTGCAGCCGGAAATCGGCCAGGCGATGGTTTACGGCGACAAGCATGCCCATGTCGTGGCGCTGTTGGTGCCGGACGAGGAGTTCCTGCGCGATTGGAAGGGCGGCACAGGGGGCGGCGATTTGGCGGCGCTCGCCGGCGATAGCGATTTCATGAAAGTCCTCGGCGCGGCGGTGGAACGCGCCAATGCCGACCTCTCGCCGACCGAGCGGGTCAAGCGCCATATCCTCGCCGAGACGGCGTTTACGGTCGATAACAAAATGATGACGCCGACGCTGAAAGTGCGCCGGCACAAGGTGCTGGAGATTTACCGCGAGGCGCTGGAGGCGCTTTATTAAAAAAATAAATTTTTATAGCCCCTCAAACGCCGGGCGGTCGCATCCGCTCCCTTGGCTACCTCGTATTAACTCGGGCGCGCCGTCGCGCTTGCCGGAATGCTGAACGCATTCCGGTTGGTGGTTCCGTCTGGGCGATTTTTTGTGGGTTCGGTCAGGCGATGTCGAGCGGCAGCGCGGTTTCGTTCTTGACCGGGGTTAAGAGGAAACTGGTTTGCGTGCTGGATATGCCTTGCACGCGCAGCAGATGGTCGCGCATGAAGCGCTCATAGGCGCCGAGGTCGGCGGTGACGACTTTGAGCAGAAAATCCGCCTCGCCGGTGACCGGCCAGCATTCGAGAATTTCCGGACGCTCGGAAATGGCGGCCTCGAACACTTCCAGGACCTGCTCGACATTGCGCTCCAGCGTGACGCTGATGAAACACGCGATGCCGAGGCCGACCTGCTTGGCATCGATCACAGCACCATAGCGCCGGATCACGCCTTCCTCTTCGAGCCGCTTGACTCGGCGCAAG
The DNA here is from genome assembly GCA_002937555.1 of Alphaproteobacteria bacterium MarineAlpha10_Bin2. Lineage (GTDB taxonomy): Bacteria > Pseudomonadota > Alphaproteobacteria > UBA828 > UBA828 > PTKB01. The sequence continues at coordinate 17,757 of PTKB01000015.1, forward strand.
CACGGCGACGGTGTGAGACCGACGCGCTCGGCAAGCGCGACATTGGCGATGCGGCCGTCGCTCTGCAGCTCCATGAGGATGCGCCGATCAATCTTATCCAGGCTCATATTTGGCATATTATGCTAAAAATTTTTGTGGATGACAATAAATAACCAAAATCGGTAATTTTCCGCAACGGCTTCGCAATGATTAGCGCCGGCGTTGTGGGATAGTATAGTGGTCCGTGGCGGCGTGCAGGATCGCCACACGATTTATTGCGGGGCGCCCATGAAACTCGCCGAAGTTTCGCTCGACGACAAATATTCCGCCGAAAGCGGGCAGGTCTTCTTGACCGGCACCCAGGCGCTGGTGCGCCTGCCGATGATGCAGTACCGGCTGGACGCCAAGGCCGGGCTCGATACGGCGTGCTACATCTCCGGCTATCGCGGCTCGCCGCTGGGCAATTTCGACAAGGCGCTGTGGCAGGCGAAGCAATTTCTCGAACGCCAGAACATCCATTTCCAGCCCGGCGTCAATGAGGACCTGGCGGCCACCGCACTGTGGGGCACGCAGCAGATCAACCTCATGGGTGACGGCGACAAGGACGGGGTGTTCGGCATTTGGTACGGCAAGGGTCCGGGCGTCGACCGCTCGATTGACGTGTTCAAGCATGCCAATCTCGCCGGCACGGCAACCCATGGCGGCATCCTCGCGTTTGCCGGCGACGACCATGTCTGCGCCTCCTCCACCACGGCGCATCAGAGCGAATATAATTTCTCCGCCGCCATGATGCCGGTGCTTAATCCGTCGAGCGTGCAGGAGATCATCGATCTCGGTCTTTATGGCTGGGCGCTGTCGCGCTATTCGGGGCTGTGGGTCGGCTTTATCTGCATCGCCGAGACCATCGATTCATCGGCCATCGTCTCGGTCGATCCCGATCGTATCAACCCGATCGTGCCGGAGAACCATTCGCTGCCCGAGGGCGGCCTCAATATCTGCTGGCCCGATACGCCGCTCGGCCAGGAAGCGCGCCTGCACGAACATAAGCTCGATGCGGCGCGCGCCTTTGTGCGCGCCAATAAGCTCGACCGGGTGATCACCGATGGGCCGGGCCGGCGCGTCGGCATCGTCACCGCCGGCAAGGCCTATCTCGACGTGCGCCAGGCGCTCGACGATCTCGACCTCGATCTCGACAAGGCCAAGCGGCTCGGCCTGTCGATCTACAAGCCGGCCATGACCTGGCCGCTCGAGCCGGAAGGCGCCGCCGAGTTCGCCCATGGGCTCGATGAAATCCTCGTGGTCGAGGAGAAGCGCGGGTTGATCGAGGAGCAGCTCAAGGAAATTCTCTACAATGTCGACGCCGATCAGCGCCCGCGCGTTTACGGCAAGCACGACGCCGACGGCAGCTGGCTATTGCGCTCGGCCGACGAGCTCGATGCCGGGGCGGTGGTCGACGCCATGGCGCGCCGTTTCGGCGACCGCGACGGCTTCGAAGCGGTGCGGGCGCGCGCCAACTTCCTTGCCCAGCAGGCCGAGGCTCTGGCGCAAGCCGAGCAGGCCAAGATCGTCCGCATTCCTTATTTCTGTTCTGGCTGTCCGCACAATACTTCGACCAAGGTGCCCGAGGGCAGCCGCGCGCTGGCCGGCATCGGCTGCCACTACATGGTGCAGTGGATGGACCGCGACACCGCGACCTTCACCCATATGGGCGGCGAAGGCGCCAACTGGGTCGGCCAGGCGCCGTTCAGCAAATCCGGCCATGTGTTTCAGAATATCGGCGACGGCACCTATTTCCATTCCGGCTCGCTCGCCATCCGCGCCGCGGTTGCCGCCGGCGTCAACATCACTTTCAAAATTCTCTATAACGACGCAGTGGCGATGACCGGCGGCCAGCCGATGGACGGGCCGCTGTCGGTGCCGCGGGTGACGCGCCAATTGCAGTCCGAAGGCGTCGGCAAGATCGCCGTGGTGACCGACGATCCGTTGAAGTATCCGCTCGACAAACAGTTCGCCGATGGCGTTACCGTGCATCACCGCGACGAGCTCGACCGGGTGCAGCGCGACATGCGCCAATGGCCGGGCGTCTCGGCGATCGTTTACGACCAGATGTGCGCCACCGAGAAGCGCCGGCGGCGCAAGCGCGGCCTCCTCGAGGATCCCGATCTGCGCGTTATCATCAATCCGGATGTGTGCGAGGGCTGCGGCGATTGTTCCACCGCGTCGAACTGCCTCTCCGTGGTGCCGACCGAGACCGAGTTCGGCCGCAAACGCAAGATCGACCAATCCTCGTGCAACAAGGACTATAGCTGCGTCAATGGCTTCTGCCCGAGCTTCGTCATGGTCAAGGGCGGCAAGCTTCGCAAGCGCAAGCCCTCGGGCGCCGGCGACAGGCTGTTCGCCGCCTTGCCGGAGCCGGAGATTCCCTCTTGCGAGACGCCTTACGGCATCGTCATCACCGGCGTCGGCGGCACCGGCATCGTCACTCTCGGCGCGCTCATCGGCATGGCGGCACGGCTCGAAGGCAAGGGCGGCACGGTGCTCGACAAGGCCGGCCTGGCGCAGAAATACGGCGCTGTCATCAGCCATGTGCGCATCGCAAAGCAGCCCGGCGACCTCCACGCCGTCCGCATCGGTACCGGCGGCGCCAATCTGCTGCTCGGCTGCGACATGGTGGTGGCGGCCAGCGCCGATGCCCGTGCCTGCCTGAAGCCGGGCGACGGCCGTGCCATCGTCAACAGCAACGAAGCGCCGACCGGCGACTTCACGCGCGACCCGGACCTGCAATTCCCCGGCGCAGATCTCCAGAAGGTCATCAAAGAGACCGACGGCGGCGCCGAATTCGTCGACGCCACCCGGCTCGCGACGGCGCTGATCGGCGATTCCATCGCCGCCAATCTGTTCCTGCTCGGCTTCGCCTATCAGCGCGGCCGCATTCCGCTCGGGGCCGAGGCGATCGAACAGGCGATCGCGCTCAATGGCGTCTCGGTCGAGAGCAATCACCGCGCTTTCCGCTGGGGCCGCGCCGCGGCAACGGATCTCGCCGCCGTGACCGCCGAGGCCGGC
>PTKB01000150.1 GCA_002937555.1 Alphaproteobacteria bacterium MarineAlpha10_Bin2
CGGTACATCCGGCTGCTGCGGTGGCGACATAGGTGACGTTGATCGGCCCCAGCGCCTGGGCGTCGGAGCCGGACAGGTCGATGATGATTTCATCGTCCATGATCTCGACCCGCGAGCGGATATAATAGGGCTTGGCGACGACGCCATCGTCCTCGAAATAATCCTCGAAGCGGTAGACGCCGTTCGGCAGCTTGCGGATTTCGGCGCGCATCCATTCCTCGGCATGCTGGATCAGGGCATCGCCGATGCGCCCGAAGGCGTCGACGCCGAGACGCGCGACCAAAGCCTGGAGGCGGCGCTCCGCCGTGGTGAGCGAGCCCATGATGGCGTGGAAATCGCCCCATGTGGTGTTCGGCGTGCGGTGATTGGCCATCACGATGCGCCATACGTCTTTGACGTATTCGCCGCCCTCCATCAGTTTTACCGGCGGCAAGCGGAGGCCTTCCTGGAACACATCGGTCGCGGTGCTGGCGAACGAACCCGGCGCCATGCCGCCGATCTCCGCGATATGGGCGATATTGGCGGCATAGCCGATCAATTCGCCGTCGAGGAACACCGGCTTCATCAATAGATGCTCGGGCATGTGGCACTGGCCACGATAGGGATCGTTGTGCACGACCACATCGCCGGGATGCAGCGTATCGGCGCCCAGTTCCTCGACACAGTGCGGCACAGTGTGGAGCCCGGCGCAGATGATCGCCGGGTTCATCTCGGCCTGGCCGATCAGGCGCAGGTCCTTGTCGAACAGCATGCAGGAGAAATCGCGCGATTCGCTGAAGATCGGCGAATAGGCCGTACGCACCATGGTGCTCGCCATTTCATCGCAGATGTTGCGGAGCGCATTGTTGACGATGGTGAGCGTCACTGGGTCGCGCTCGGGCGCGTCGGAGGCGGCGAGCGTATCCGCGGCAGCGCTGAGGATCACCAGCAAGCTTCCGTCCGGCTGAATCTCGAGGGTATCGCCGGGATGCACCAGGGTTGTCGAATCCATCTCTTCGATCACCGCCGGCCCGTCGATGCGCGTGCCGGCGCTCAAGCCCGGACGGCGGTATATCGCCGTCTCGACGAAGCCATCGCCGGAGAAATAAACCTGGCGCGTGCCGTGCTGCGCGCCATCGCCGCCGGCGGGAGCAGAAAACGACGCTTCGGCTGCCTCCTCACCGAGCGCGATGACGCGGACTTCGGTGATCTCGACGACCTTGTCGCGCATCGAGTAGCCGTAGAGTTCCTCATGGCGCATGTGCAGGTCTTGCACCGCCTGGCCGAAGACGGATTCGTCAATGTCAAGCTGCCGCAGCGGAATGATTTCGCCGAAGCTCTGGCCGAGATAGCGCATGTTGAGGAGGCCGCGGATATCCGCTTCTCCGCGATGACCTTCGCGGCTGAGGTCCGCCGCCGCTTCGCCGGCAATCTCGCCGAGCTGCGCCGTGAGGCGCGCCAGTTCGATCCTGTCGGAGCGATGCAGGATGGTGCGCGCGCGATCGACGCGCTGATTGGTGAGGAGCGTCCCCAGCGCGGAGCAGAGACCGGGATGGGGCGGGACTATGACGCGCTTCATGTCGAGCCGTGCCGCCACATCGGACGCGTGCAACGAGCCGGCGCCGCCGAACGCCGTCAGCCCGAATTCACGGTGGTCGAGACCGCGTTCTACCGTCATCAGGCGAATGGCATCGGCCATGTTTTCGGCTGCGGTATCGAGTATAGCGACGGCCGTTTCCTCGATCCCAAGTTCCAGTTCCTCGGCCAGCGCGGCAATGGCTTGATGCGCGTGTTCGGGCTGCAGTTTCATCCGCCCACCGAGAAAATAATCTGGATCGAGCCGTCCTAGCACGACATTGGCGTCGGTGATCGTCGGTTCGCTGCCGCCCCGGCCATAGCAGGCCGGACCCGGTTCGGCGCCGGCGCTTTTCGGGCCGACACGGAGGAAGCCGCCGGAATCGACGTCGGCGATGGAGCCGCCGCCGGCGCCGATGGTGGTGTAGTCGATGAAGAGCGCGCTTACCGGGACGCCCCACTCCACTTCATATTCGCTCGTCGAGCCGAATTCGCCGTCGATGATCAAGCCAACATCGGCGCTGGTGCCGCCCATATCGAGGGTCACGCTGTTGCCGTTGAGATGATCGCGCGCGAAGCGCCGTCCGGCGATGACGCCGCCAGCGAGGCCAGAGAGAAAAACCTGAACCGGCACATCGGCAGCGGTGGCGGCATCGGCGTGGCCGCCGTTCGATTTCATCAAGGTGAGCGGCGCGGACACGCCCGCCGCGCGCAGATCATCGGAGAGACGGGCAGTGAAACGAGCCAGCAAACGCTTGATCGAGGCGTCGACGATGGTCGTCGTGCCGCGTTCATACTCGCGCCAGGTCGGCGACACCCGGCTCGACAGCGACACCGGCAGGTCCGGAAAGCGCTCGCCGAGATAGGCGCCGATTTTCGCTTCGTGATCGGGATGGACATAAGAGAACAACAAATTGACCGCCACCGCCCAATCGCCGGCCGGATCGTCCGCGAGCCATTTCTCGATCCAATCGCCGAGGCGGACGAGTTCGGCCTCGACGAGCAGCGTTAGCACATTGCCTTTATGATCGACGCGCTCGTCGATGCCGAACACATGGCGACGGCGCACCCCGGAATTCGGTTTCGGCCAGGCCGGGTTGTAAGCCTCCTTGCGGTCGATGCGGGCGATGATGGGCACGTCCTCGAAGCCTTTGGTGCCGATATAGAGCACCGTCGAGCCGCGCTTTTGCAGACCGGCATTGGTGGCGATGGTGGTGCCGAGCACGATACGGTCTACGCTCGCGAGCGGCGCGCCGGATTCTTTCACCGCCTCAAGCGGCGCCAGCGCCGGTTCGTCCGGGGTCGAGGGGACTTTAACCGTCCGGATCTCTCCAGTTTCGTCGTCAAGCACGACTAGATCGGTGAACGTGCCGCCGGTATCGATGCCAATTTTGATCACAGCCGCGCTCCCCTACTCTGTCCGTTGCAACGCGCGCCGTTTCACATCGACGCATTGCCGTTCACAAAATTTATCGTCCGGAAATTCGTCGTCGGCCCAGTAGTTGCGCGCGATCATCTTGCCGCAATAGGAACAATTCTCGATGCGCGTCTCGTACCACGGCACCTCGATCGTCAGCATCTTCCCGGTCATGAATTTTCCCTACCTATAGGCTTCCGGCACATGTTAACCGATAAGATAGTGCGAACCAGCCGCAAGGAAGGGAGCAAGTGATGCTTGAGGCCACGATCCGACGCGAGGCCGATCTCGAATGGGAGAGTTGGGACGACCCGGAATTGCAGAGAGACAGTGGCGTGCGTTGGAAGCTGCTCATCTCGGGCGAACGGACGCCTTCGGCCGAGCTCACCATGGGGATCGCCGAGATATTGCCCGGCGCAACGCTAGGCCTTCACCGCCACGCACATGCGGAAACCTATTACATCACCGGAGGCTCCGGGCGCATCACCGTCGACGGCGTGGAAAGCGAGATTGGGCCCGGCGCGGCCATCTACATTCCACCCAATGCCCAACACACGGCGAGCTGTGATAGCGATACGCCGCTCAAGTTCATTTTCACGTTTCCGTGCGACCGCTTCGACGAAGTGGTTTACCGCTACACCGAGTAAGCCGTCCTTCAATCTGCGTCCGTCGCCGTGACGTGGATGTCGGGGCGCTCGAACACTTCCGGCAGAAGGTCCGTACCGAGGCCGGGGCCTTCGGGCGGGTAGACATGGCCGTTTTCGATTTTCGGCAGCGTCGTGACGAGTTCCTTGTACCAGCCGGTGTAGAAGGCGCGCACGGTTTCTTGGACCAGCGCGTTGGGGACGTTCAGGCAGAGATGGATGCAGGCCATCAGCGCGACCGGTCCGCTGCAATCATGCGGCGCGATCGGTCGGTGATAGGTTTCTGCGAGGCTGGCGATCTTCTTCGCCTCGCTGATGCCGCCGCACCAGGTGAGGTCCGGCATGATGATGCCGGCGGCGCCGGCTTCGAGGATTTTGTGATGCTCCCAGCGCGCGCCAAGGGTTTCGCTGGCGCAAACCGGGACTTTCGTGGCATTCGCGAAATCCGCCACGGCATCGATGCTGTCCATGCGGATCGGGTCCTCGAACCAGAACGGATCGAATTCCTCGAGCGCCTCGGCAATCTTGATGGCGGCGGGGAAGCGCCACAGCGAATGGAGCTCGACCATGATGTCCATCTTGTTTCCCACCGCGGCGCGGATTTTGCGGAACGGCTCGAGCGCCGTGTCGAGATCGGCATTGGAGATATAATAGCCGCCGGACGCCTTGGCGGCGAAATCAAACGGCCAGATTTTCATACCGGTGATGCCCTCTTCCAGCAGGCTCTCGGCGAGCGCGCCGGCGTCGTGCAGGAAGGCTTCGAGATCCTCGTAAGGGCCTTCCGCACTGCCACCGGTACCCCAATCATCGAGCGACCAGTTGGGCCGCGAGCGCACATAGCGGTAGCCGGCGCAGGTGTTGTAGATGCGCATCTTGTCGTGCGTCAGGCCGCCCAAGAGCTGATAGACCGGCTGTTCGGCAACCCGGCCCCACAGATCCCAAAGCGCGATGTCGATGGCCGAGCGCCCGCGGGTCTCGGCGCCGGTGCCGGCGAAGCCGATATAGGGTGTGAGGTCGCGGGCGATGCGCTCAATCTGCAACGGATCGCGGCCGATGAGGGACGGCGCCGCGGTTTCATGGATATAGGCCTCGGCGGCGCGCGCGCCGAAGAATGTCTCGCCCAGTCCGATCATGCCGGCATCGGTGTGAACCCGCACCCAGAGGAGGTTGGTGAATTCATCGAGGCGGATGGTTTCGACGCGCGTGATTTTCATGATCTGGAGGAATCTATCCAATAGAATGGCGCCAACAGTCAATCGAAAACCAAGAGGCGATTAATGAAAGCGGAAATCAAATGGGTGGAGAAACGCACCTTTCTCGGCAAATCGGGCAGCGGATTCACGCTGCCGTTCGGCACCGCATCGGGCGAAGACGGAATCCGCCCGGGGCCGAGCGCCATGGAACTGATGCTGATCGGCACCGGCGGCTGCTCGGCCTGGGTCGTGGTGCAAATTCTCGAAAAAGGCCGGGAGAATATCGAGGACTGCGTGGTCGAACTCGACGCCGAGCGGGCCGAGAAAGACCCGCAAGTGTTCACCCGCATTCATATGCATTTCATCGTCACCGGGCGCGGCCTCAACGCCGACAAAGTAGAACGGGCGATCAATTTATCGGCCGATAAATATTGCTCGGCCTCGGCCATGATGGCCAAGACCGCCGACGTCACCCATGATTTCGAGGTGATCGACAGCGCGTGAAGAGTTCAGCCCGGCCGCTTTAGCAATACTGTTTGCCCGGCGTACACCGCGCTTGGGCCGAGTTCTTCTTCGATCCGCATGAGTTGGTTGTATTTTGCGGTGCGGTCGGAACGGGCGAGCGAGCCGGTCTTGATCTGGCCGCAATTTGTAGCCACCGCGAGGTCGGCAATGGTGACGTCCTCGGTTTCGCCGGAGCGGTGCGACATAACGGCGGCATAGCCGGCGCGGTGCGCCATGTCGACCGCTTGCAGGGTTTCGCTCAGCGTGCCGATCTGGTTGATCTTAACCAAGATGGCGTTGGCCACCCCCTCCGCGATGCCGCGCGACAGGCGTGCGACATTAGTCACGAAGAGATCGTCGCCGACGAGCTGGACGCGGTCGCCGAGCACCGCCGTCAAGTCGGCCCAGCCCTGCCAATCGTCCTCGGCCAGCCCGTCTTCGATCGAAACGATGGGGTATTTGCCGGTGAGGTCCGAATAGAGCGCGATCATCTCGTCTGCGCCGAGACTCCGCCCTTCGCCCGCCAGCTCATATTGGCCGTCGCTGTGGAACTCGCTGGCGGCGACATCGAGGGCCAACACCACATCTTCGCCGGCGCGGTAGCCCGCCGCCTCCACCGCCTTCATCACCAGGTCGAGCGCTTCTATCGTGCTGCCGAGTTTGGGCGCGAAGCCGCCTTCGTCGCCGACATTGGTGCTCAGGCCGGCATCGCTGAGACGCTTCTTGAGGGCGTGAAAAATCTCCGCTCCGGTGCGCACCGCTTCGGCGAAGCTGGGAGCGGCGACCGGCATGATCATGAATTCCTGGAAATCGATAGCGTTGTCGGCATGGGCGCCGCCATTCAGGATGTTCATCATCGGCACCGGCAGCGTGCGCGCCTGCACGCCGCCGAGATAACGGTAAAGCGGCTGTCCGAGATCCGCCGCCGCGGCCTTAGCGACGGCGAGGCTGACGGCCAGTGTAGCATTGGCGCCGAGGCGCGCTTTATTGGGAGTGCCGTCCAAATTCACCAGCATGGCGTCGATCAGTTCCTGCTCCTGCGCCGACATGCCGCCGATGGCCGGGAAAATCTCGTCATCCACCGCGGCCACTGCGCCGAGAACGCCCTTGCCGCCGTAGCGCGCCTTATCGCCGTCGCGCCGCTCGACCGCTTCATGGGCGCCGGTGGAAGCGCCTGAGGGCACCGCCGCGCGGCCCATCGCGCCGCTCTTCAGCACCACATCCACCTCGACCGTGGGGTTGCCGCGGCTGTCGAGGACTTCGCGGGCATGGATGTCCGTGATCGCCGTCATTATGATCTCCCTTATCTGGAGCTGTTTCATGGCATAATCGGCGGGATTCGAAAAGTGGATATCGGAAAAATCGATGGATGTACTTGTGGTCGGCGCGAACGGTAGAACCGGACGGCTTGTCCTGCCG
>PTKB01000151.1 GCA_002937555.1 Alphaproteobacteria bacterium MarineAlpha10_Bin2
GGTTGCGGACACCCGTGGCGATGCCGTCGGTGTGTAGCGTGGCCACTTCGTTGGCCGAGAGTGCGTAGGTGTACAACGCAAACTCGTCGAGCCGGCCCACATAAGGAGACGACCCGCTGGTTGTGGTTCGTCCCAGCTGGAGCGCTTCGGTGTTGTCGACGACCAGTCCGGGGTACGTACAACTCTTGTGCAAGGCTCCATTCTTGTAGATGGACATGGTGGTCTGCTTGGACGCGGTGTTGGGCGCGACGGTGACCGCCAAATGGACCCAGCCTTCCGACGCTTTGACCTTAAGATCGTTGGCACAATAGAAACTCGATGTCCCGATTTGGAAGTATGGGCGCACCAAATTCTGCATGCTTGCAGTCGAACTGGAGCCATAGTAGCGGAACTCAAAGGAACGCTTGGCATCGTATCCTTTGGCCGCCAGCACCGAGAAGTTCCCCGTTGTCATGGTGTACGAATTCATCCAAAACGCCACCGTTCCATCGTGAGCGCCGGGACGGGGCGCCCCGCCCCGGCATAAAGTCAGGCCGAAGCTGAATGCCTGGCTGCCGGCGCCTCGGGTTTCGCGCCTTTGCCAGCGGCGGGCCCTAACAAGCGGCCGCACACCTCCGGGGCTTGCTGAGACAGTCGCCGCCCGATTCCGACAGACGTGGGCTCGGTGAACCGTCTACTTGGTCCGTCTATGCGGGGCAAGCTATGAAGTGGCACGCTGGTTGAGCTTGGCGCCTGCGGTGAAGCCGGTGTGTCGCACGTGCTCCAGTTAATGCAGGACGAGATGCGCGTCGCGATGGCGCTATCCACGGGCGCCACAAAATCCTCGAAATAGCGGCTACCATTGGTGGTCCGCATACCCTCATAGCCGGTTATCAAATCCTTGAGCAGGAGGGGAACGCCGCTAAACGGGCCGTCCGGTACGTCGCCTTCTGCCTGGGCGCGGGCATTCTCGTAATTCTTGATATTCACACAGGCGAGCTTGTCATTGACGCTTTCGATCCGCGTGATGGCGGCTTCGACCAATTCAATCGGCTTCACGTCCTTGTTCTTGACCAGTTCGGCAAGGCCCATGGCGTCATATTTCGCGAATTCTTGCATGATGCATTTCCCTCAATTTGCCTTCGGCAATATTTCTATTCTGTAAGAAAGCATGCCACCCGGTGACCTGGTTTTACTTCGCGCAATTGCGGCGTCTCTTGAGAGCATTTGTCCATGCGCATGGGGCAGCGGGTGTGAAAGCGGCAACCCGACGGCGGATCTATGGGGCTTGGAATATCGCCTTCCAGCCCGGCCCGTTCGGTTACCGACGGCGTGTCCAGATCAGACGCCGGAATCGCTTCGATAAGCGCCTGGGTATAGGGATGGAGCGGTTCACGATAGAGCAGTTCGCTATCCGCAATTTCAACGATCTTGCCGAGATAAAGCACGCACGTGCGGTCGCAAAATTGTTTCACCACGCTCAAATCGTGCGATATGAACATATAGGTCAAATTGAACTGGTTCTGCAGATCGCGCAAAAGATTGAGAATTTGCGCACGGATCGAGACGTCCAAGGCAGAGACCGGCTCATCCAGAATGACGAGCTTGGGCTGCAAGATCAAAGCCCGGGCGATGGCGACGCGCTGATTTTGCCCGCCGCTGAATTCATGTGGCAGACGATCGAAATAATTCGCGCTGAGGCCCACCACCTCAAGAAACTCGCGCGCCTGTTGGAAGCGCTCGATCTGACTGCCAATACCATGAAAACGCAGCGGCTCGGCGATCGAAACGCCAACCGACATGCGCGGATTTAACGACGCCAGCGGATCCTGAAATACCAACTGCATTTCGCGTCGTAACTGCCTCAACTCCGTAGTGGAGCATTGCAAGACGTCTATTCCGTCGAAATTGATGCTGCCGCCGGTGGCCTCGATGAGGCGCAGGACGAGGCGGGCGGTAGTCGATTTTCCGCAACCGCTCTCGCCCACCAGCCCCAGCGTTTGGCCGCGTTCGAGGACAAAATCGATGCCGTCCACGGCGCGCAATAGCGGCCCCTTCTCGAACAGCCCCTTGGCTTCAAGGCGAAAATACTTGGTCAGACCCTCAACCGACAGCAGTTGTTCACTCATGATGACCCAGCTTGCCGGCCATCGGAGCGCATTAAATGGCAAGAAACAAGATGCCCGCTAGCGACCGAAATGGCCTGGGGCTTCTCAGTTTCACACGGCGCGTGCGCCGCATCGCAGCGCGTACGAAAGCTGCAGCCGGGCGGCGGGTTGATCGGAACAAGCGGCGTTCCCGGAATGGAACGGAGTTCGTTGTCGTGTTGATCGTCAAGGCGAATCACTGAATTCATCAAGCCGATCGTGTAGGGGTGCTTCGGTTGCTCGAAAATGGTCTTTACATCGCCATATTCGACCATTTCCCCGGCATACATCACGAGCACGCGATCCGCCATCGAGGCGACCACGCCGAGGTCGTGGGTGATGAGAATCAAGGCGCTGTTGAGACGACGTTGCACTTCAGCCAGCAGCTTCAATATTTGCGCCTGGATAGTGACGTCGAGCGCCGTGGTGGGCTCGTCAGCAATGAGTATATCGGGCTCGCAGGCAATGGCCGCCGCGATCAGCACACGCTGGCGCATGCCGCCTGAGAAATGATGCGGGTAATCCCGGTAGCGTTCTTCCGGATTTGGAATTCCCACGGAACGCAACAGTTCGATCGCCCGGCCTTGCGCTTCCTTTTTACCCAAATCCAGGTGCTCGCGCAGGCCTTCGGCTATTTGCTCGCCGATGGTGAACACCGGATTGAGCGAAGTCATCGGGTCTTGGAAAATCATGCCGATGCGATCGCCACGAATTTTTTCCATTTCGCGGTCGGACAAGTCGAGAAGGTCTTTATCGCGATATCGGATTCGTCCTTCAACTATATGACCCGGGGGGTCAATCAGACGCAGGATCGATTGCGCGGTGACGCTCTTGCCGGAACCGGATTCACCAACAATGCAAAGCACTTCGTCAGGCGCCAGGGAAAACGAGATTCCGTCAACCGCCTTGAGCATTCCCTCACGCAGCTTGAAGTGGGTCTTGAGACCCTCGACTTCGAGAATTGGCTCGACCATGGAGTTATCTATCCTCAACGCGAGCGGCGGCGCGGATCAAGTGCATCACGCAAGCCGTCACCGATAAAATTGAAAGACAGCGCCACGAGGACGATGACAACGCCGGGGAATATTGTGATATGAGGCGCCTTCCTGAGCACGCCGCGGCCTTCCGCCACCATGGTTCCCCAATCGGCTTCCGGTGGCTGAATACCGAGGCCGAGAAAGCTTAGTCCGGAGCCCACCACCATCATTAAGCCGATCAGAGTGGTGGCGAACACCAGCACCGGCGGAATCATGTTGGGCAAAATATAGCGCAGGATGATAGCCAGATCGCCCGCGCCGCCGGCCCGCGCCGCCTCCACATAGGGCTGCTGTTTTACATTCAGTGTGGTTGTGCGGACAAGCCGGGCGATATAGGGCGTAAGCGCGATGCTGATGGCGAGAATCACCGTCCACACACCGGGCTCCAGCACGCCGGCGATAACGATTGCCAACAACACCAAGGGAAAGGCGAACACTACATCGATGATGCGCATCAGAATCTGATCGAACCAGCCGCCGAAATACCCTGCCGCCAGTCCGATGAACAGGCTAACCAGTGTTGCAACGACGGTCGGTCCGATGCCAACCAGCAGCGCGATCCGCCCGCCCCAGAACAGACGCGATAGAATATCCCGCCCGTCCACATCGGCGCCAAGAATTAGGCCGTCTGTACCGGGCGGTGCGGCAATTGCCCCTGCGGCCTCTGCCGGATCATACGGGCTGATAACCGGCGCCAGCACCGATATCAGAACAATAACCGCCAGAAAAATAAGCGCGCCCAAGGCCGCATTATCTTTCGCATAGGCATACCAGGCGAGCCGAAGCGAGCGCAGATGAAAGCGCAACCGGTCGCGTCGGATTTGCCAAGCCGAAGCCGCATTGCCCGGAGAAGGCGTCTCAACAGAATCAACGGGCTGGCGTTCCGTCATGTCGCTCCAGCTTTCTCCGACGCGCGAATTTTTGGATCCAAATAGGCATTGATGGCATCCACCACCAGATTAACGACAACGAATGCCAGAGCGATGACCAATGTCGCGCCCTGAATGGTTGGAATATCGCGCGCCTGGATGGCTTGCCACAGCTGGTTGCCGATGCCGGGCCAGGCGAAAATGACTTCCACGAATAGAACGCCACCCAACAGATAGCCGAGTTGCAGGCCGCAAATGGTCACAATCGGCGGCAACGCATTGCGCAGCGCATGACGGCGCAGGATGACGGATCTGCGAATGCCCTTGGCGCGTGCCACCCGAACATAATTTTGGCTCAACACTTCAAGCATGCTGGCGCGAACGATCCTGGCGACGATACAGGCCGGCGCCGCGGCGGTCGTCAACATTGGTTGAATGAGATGGAGAAACACATCCCAAGCGCCGCCGCCGCCCATAATATTGGTCATGCCCGTGGCCGGCAGTAAACGCCAGCTCAATGAAAATAGCAGGACAATGAGGAGGCCGAGCCAGTAGGGCGGCGCATTGCCGAGTATGAGCGTGACGCCCATCACGACGCGATCGGAAATTGAATAGGGCCGCGCGGCGGCGAATATGCCAGCAAAAAATCCGATAATGTAGGCGAGAACGGCGCTCGAAAGCGCCAGGATGGCGGTGTTGACAAACTTTGGAAACACCAAATCCGCTACGTCACGGCGGTTGGCGATGGAGGTGCCGAAATCGCCCTGCAGAATATGACCCAGCCATTTGGCGTATTGGATCGGCAGGGCCTGATCGAGACCGAAGGAAATACGTAATTTTTCCTTCACAGCTTCTGTTGCGAACGGACCCGCTAAAATCGTGGTGACGTCGCCCGGCGCCAAATGCGCCAAGAGAAAGACGATGACGGATACACCGAACAGCACGGGAATGGTCAGCACCAAACGGCCGGTGATGAAACGTAGCATCGTTACCCAACCCGTGGCGGTGCAGGGCGTCGAGACGGCACGCTGTTATTCAGGCCATCGCCTCGCATGAACTTGGTCCGTTAGAATTGTTGGGGGCGGGTCATGCGTAACAGTGCACAGCCCCGCCCCCAATACGTCAACTTAATTGGACGGTTACTCCAGTTCGATGATGGAGAAATCGTACCAATTGGCTGGCGGATTGACGAAGTGCGTCACCTGGGGACTGAGGACCAGGGGGTTGTAGTAGACGAACTTCACCGCAAAGGCGAAATCTTGGCCGATGATGATGTCATTGGCCTGTTGGTACAGAGCCGCGGCTTTTGCTTTGTCTTTCTGCTTGACCGCTTCGTCGAACAGCTTGTCGACTTCCGGGTTGCAGTACCAGCCGACATTGAAGCCGTTCGGCGGATGGTAGTCGCAACGCGTCATCACCTGGGTCCAGAACGGAATTGTCCAGCCCCAGCCGATCTCGTTCATTTGCAGCTCATCGGGCATGCCCTTGAGCCATTTTCCCATATAGGTGATCCACTCGATCTTGTTGAGTTTGGCGTTAACGCCGATCTTTTTCAGGTCGCGCTGGATGGATTTCTCCCAGACTTCATTGTAGCCATACTCATAGATGTCGAAATCAAGCTCCAGGCCGTCTGGATAACCCGCTTCCGCGAGCAGGGCCTTGGCGCCTTCGGGATCGTATTTAACCGGCGCGTAACCTGGCTTATAGGCATAGGTGCCGGGGCTCAGCATACCCATTTCGGCACGCCCCGTGCCCTTGAGAATGCCGTTGGCGATGGCGTCGCGATCGATCGCCATGTTGATCGCCTTGCGCACCCTGACATCCTGCATCATCTTATTCTTGAAGTTGAAGAAGATCATCCAGATCGACGGAATGTTCTCGTTGGTGGTGACCGTGAAGCCCTCGTTCTTCAAGTTCTCGAGCTCTTCCCACGGCGCTTCCATGATCATCGACACTTCGCCGGCGCGGATCGCGTTGAGGCGGGTGGCCTGATCCGGCAACGGCTGGAAGATGAGCCGTTCGAGCTTCGCCTTGTTGCCCCAATAATCGTCGTTGCGTTCCATCACCAGCTTGATGTTCTGCTCGCGCTCGACGAATTTGAACGGGCCGGTACCGACCGGATTGAGGGCGAACTGTTCGTTGCCCATTTCCTTGACGGCGGTGGGGCTGACGATCATCGGCATGCCGCACGCGACCACGCCCATCTGAAGCCACTCATAGTTGGTTTGGTTGAGCGTGATCTTGACCGTCATATCGCCAGTCACCTCGACCGACTTGATCCAGCGGGTGTAATAGCCAAGATACGCCGCCGCCTGATCGAAGGCGTGCTCGGCGTCGGACGCCATGAAGCGGTCATAGTTCCATTTGACGACATCGGCATCGACCGAGGTGCCGTCATGGAATCTAACATTCTCACGGATGGCGAAGGTATAGACGGTGCCATCGTCATTGACTGTCCAGGATTCAGCGATGGCCGGCTTGAGCTTGGCAGTCTTGGCATTGGGGTCGCTCAAATCGAGCATTACCAGGCCTTCGAACATGGAATGAATGGCGTTGGTCGTCAGCCAGCCGCAGGCGACGTGCGGATCGAGAATGCTCATCTCGCTCGACATGCCCCAGACGAAGGTGCCGCCCTCCGAGTTCGGATGGAGTTCGTTGGAGGGGCTCCCGGTCATCCACAAGCACATGGG
>PTKB01000152.1 GCA_002937555.1 Alphaproteobacteria bacterium MarineAlpha10_Bin2
GGCTAAACTCATTGAAAAAAATGGCGCGCCCGGGAAGATTCGAACTCCCGACCCCCAGATTCGTAGTCTGGTGCTCTATCCAGCTGAGCTACGGGCGCTTGAAAGCGGGCGGACAGTACTCAAATCGCCGAAGCGCCGCAAGAGGTGGGCGGGCCGAGGCCGCCGCGACGGTGTTAGTAGCGCTTGCGGGGGTCTCAAAATGCCCTCCCCGAGACCTGGCGGTTGGGCGGAAGCCATTGGCGCAAGTGGGAAATCCTGCTTGTGAGCGGCTCTTCATGCGGTTACTATCGCCGAACTTTTAGAGGCGGAATGCCACGACATGATCTTGCGGTAGGCGGAATATTGGATACTCGCCGTTTTGTGTGCGGTGCAAACCGGAACTTGTCCACAGGGTCAAACGATAAAATGAGGCGTTTCGCGGGTATAGAGAGTGGGTGGTTTCTGGTGGTAGCACCTGTTAGGGGATTTATCCTTGTCTCGGCGGCCGCAATCCTTCTCGCGGCTTGTTCTTTCACAGAGGATGCGCTGTGGCCATCCCTGACCGGGGAGGCGCCGTCGGGCTCGGGCGAACAGGTCATGATCCCGGCCTCTGAGGCAGAACTGCGCGACGAGGCGGTTTACGGCGATGCATCGTCGCAGCCGATTACCCGGGCCTTTTACGAACCGGAAAGCGCCCTCATGGCGAGCTCGCCGACCGGCACTTTTGTCGGCGCCAAGGTCGCGCAGCAGCGCTCCGAATTGGAGAATCTCAAAGCCTCGGTCAACAACCGGCGCATTCAATTCGAGCAGGTGCGCAACACCGCACGGCAGAATTCGCAAAGCTATTTCGCCACCATCGCCGCCGTCACGGCGCGCCTGCGGATCGGCACCACGCCGGGCAATCCGGTGCTGGTCAGCCAGTGGAACGCGGCGCAGAGCGAGCTTGACCGCATTCTTACCGACATCGCAGCGCTGAATACGCTCGGCAATCAGGTCGCCGCCGATTCGGCGATGTCGAGCTATCTTCTCGATTCCGTGCGCGCCACCTTCGGGCTTCAGGGCGCCGTCGACGAGGACCACCGCCAGCTGTCGCTGATCGAGGACGAGGTCAACCGCAACGTCGTGCTGATCGACCGCCTGTTGAGCATGCTGCGCGAGACCATCGGGCGCTACACCAATTATGTGAATGCCGAGCGGCGCAACCTCAGCACCTTGGCGCTGGCGATCAAGAACGGCGAGTATCTCGGGCCGAGCCTCGCCAACCGCAATCAGGATTATTCCTCCGGCTCGGTGCGCACCGCCGCGATCGAGCCGCAAAGCCTGGTCGAAGAACGCCGCGCGCTGGTGGTGATCCGCTTCGACCGCGCCAATGTCGAGTTCCGCCAGGCGCTTTACACCGCCATTTCGACGGCGCTTGAGCACCGCCCGCAAACCACTTTCGATCTCGTTGCGGTGGCGCCCAATTTGGGCAGCCCGGCGGATGTGGCGCTCGCCACCAACGCCTCCAAGCGCCATGCGGAAACCGTGCTTCAAGCGCTCGGCGAAATGGGGCTGCCGAGCAATCGGGTGACGCTGTCCTCGACCACCAGCCCGGGCGTCCAGACCAACGAAGTCCACATCTACGTCCGCTAAGAGGTGCCGATGACGGCACGCCGCACGCTGTTGTGTCGACGTGCCCGGATGGTTGGCACCGTTCTTGCGCTGTGCGCGGCGCTCGCCTCTTTTTCGTTCACTGACGTAACTGTCCTCGCGGCGGAGCCGCCGGTCCGCACCGAAACGGCCATGATCGCGGCGGCCAATCCCCATGCCGCGCGCGCCGGTGCGGACATCCTGAGCCAAGGCGGCTCGGCCATCGACGCCGCCATCGCGGCGCAGATGGTTCTGGGGCTGGTCGAGCCGCAATCCTCGGGCATCGGCGGCGGCGGCTTTCTGCTGCATTTCAACGCCGCGTCCGGCGCCATCGAAAGCTTCGATGGGCGCGAGACCGCGCCGGCATCGGCCACCGGGGATTTGTTCCGAAAACCCGATGGCGAGTTGATGAGCTGGCCCGAGGCGGCCTCGGGCGGGCTTTCGGTCGGCGTGCCCGGCTTGTTGCGCATGCTCGAGCTGGCGCACCGCAAACATGGCCGCCTGCCCTGGGCGCGCCTGTTCGAGCCGGCCATTCAGTTGGCCGAGCGCGGCTTCATCGTCTCGCCGCGCATGGCGGGTTCGATTGCCGGCAATGCCGATCTCGCGGATTTTCCCGCCGCACGGATTTATTTCTTCGATGACGGCGCGCCGCTCGAAGCCGGCACGCTGCTGCTTAATCCGGCCTATGGAGCGACGCTCAGAACCGTCGCGGCGGGCGGCGCGGATGCGTTCTATCACGGCGTTATCGCCGCCGACATCGCCGCGGCGGTACAAGGCACGGCGCGCAATCCGGGCGCGCTGACGGTGGCTGATATTGAAAACTACGAAGCGCGCCAGCGCCCGCCGGTGTGCGACGCCTACCGCATGTATGCGGTCTGCGGCATGGGGCCGCCGAGCTCGGGCGGGCTCACCATGTTACAGATCCTCGGGATGATCGAAGGCTTCGACATCGCCGAGGCCGGCGCCAATTCACTCGAAGCCGTGCATATCATCGCCGAAGCCAGCCGCCTCGCGTTTGCCGATCGCGGGCTGTTCATGGCCGACAACGATTTCGTCGAGGTACCGATCACCGGGCTCTTGGACCGCGGCTATCTTGCCGAGCGCGCTGCCCTCATTCGGCTCGACAAATCGATGGGCAAGGCCAGCGCCGGCGCACCACCTGGCACCAACCGGCGCGCTTACGCCATGGCGAGCCGCGAGCATGGAAAATCGACAAGCCATCTGGCGGTGGTGGATGAAAATGGAAACGCCGTCTCCTTCACCACCAGCATCGAGCGCGGCTTCGGCTCGCGCCTCATGGTGCGCGGCTTTTTGTTGAACAATCAATTGACCGATTTCTCGTTCGAGGCCGAGCAGGGCGGCAAGCCGGTGGCCAACCGCGTCGAAGGCGGTAAGCGCCCGCGCTCCTCGATGGCTCCAGCTCTGGTGTTCGGCCCGGACGGCAATCTGTTGCTGACCGTCGGCTCGCCCGGCGGCTCGCGTATTATCGGCTTTGTCACGTTGGCGTTAATCGCCGCGCTCGATTGGCGAATGGATGCGCAGGCCGCCATCGCGCTCGCCCATCACGTCAACCGCAACGGTGCGACGGAGCTTGAAGCGGGCACGCCGTTGGAGGCGCTGGCGCCGGAGCTTGAAGCGCTCGGCCATGAAGTGAAAATCCGCGCGCTGACCAGCGGGCTGCATGCGGTCCGCGTCACCGCCGCCGGCCTCGAAGGCGGCGCCGACCCGCGCCGCGAAGGCGTCGCGCTCGGCCATTAAGGAGGAGAGCCCATGAAACTCTATGACTGGCAGGGCGCGCCGAACCCGCGCCGCGTGCTGATGTTCCTTAAGGAAAAGGGCATCGAGCTAGAGGTGATCGAGACTGGCGCGGAAGGCGCCAGGCTGTCGGAGGATTTTCTGGCAAGCGACGGCCAACGCACGGTGCCGGCGCTCGAACTCGATGACGGCACGCGCATCGGCGAAGCGATGGCGATTTGCCGCTATCTGGAAACACTCCATCCCGAGCCGTCGCTGATGGGGACCGATGCGCTCGACAGCGCCAAGGTCGACATGTGGGAGCGGCGCGCTGATGTGGAAGGTGTCGGCGCCGCGGGCGAGCTGTTCCGCAACTCCCACCCGGCATTCGACGGTCGCGGTCTGCCGGGCCAGGCCGAACGCATCGAACAAATCCCCGAGCTTGTCGAACGCGGCCGTGCCCGCATGGGCTGGTTCTTCGAGAAATTCGACGCCCAGATCGGCGATAGTCCGTTCGTCACGGGCGAGAATTTCACGGTCGCCGATATCACCGCCTTCTGCGCCACCGATTTTGCCCGCAAGGTGAGCAAGGTGCAGATTCCCGACGCATGCGCGAATTTCGCGCGCTGGTACGAATCGGTCCGGGCGCGCGCCAGCGCGAAAAGATGAATTGATGTGGGTCTAGGGCACCAGGATCGAGCTGTAGATCAGGGCGATAATCAGCACCACCGAGCAAATCACGGTGGTGACGGCGCCCATGAACAGCGCATTGCCGACGGTGCCGAGAGGGTGAAAGACTCGCTCCGCCTTGCGGCGGAGGCCCGGGCGCCGTTCGCGCCCTGCTACGATGGTCATGAAATACCTGTCGGAAAAGAAGGGAAACGAGAGGCGGATATCGACCGATTGACGGCGCCAGGTGCCGGTGCCGAGCGCTTCGCGTTGTGCATCGCTGAAGCTGTCGCGCAACTCGCTCGGCACGCTCTCCATCAGGCGCCCCACGCGCCGGTCTCCGGTGGGCCGCTCGAACGTCACATCGGCCATCATTCCATCCTCGAATGGTGAAGCCGGTATTGTGACTTAAAACTGCTACCCGATGGTTAACCCGGTCTTACGAATCGCGCAGCGTTTCGGCCGAATGCGGAAATCTGGCGCGGAAAACCGTACCCGTCGGGTCGCTTTTCAACAGCTCCAGCGCGCCACCGTGATTGCGCGTCAATTCATGGGCGATGGCGAGGCCGAGGCCGGTGCCGCCGACCGATCCGGCAAAGGCTTCGAACAGATGCTCACGCGACTGCTCAGGCAGGCCGGGTCCGGTATCGGCGACTTCAAGCAAGGTGCAATCGCCGTCGCGCCAGCCGGTCACCCGGACAGTGCCGCCCGGCCCCTGCGCGGAAACGGCCTCGACGGCGTTTTTCGTCAAGTTCATGAGGATGCGGTAGACCTGGTCGCGGTCCGCCCACAAGGAGAGATCGTGCGGCACGTCGTTGCGCCATTGGATCGCGTCGATCTAGGCCTTCGGCAACACAAGCGCGACTTCATCGACCAGCGGCGCCAGGGGAAATTCGCCGCGCTGGGCATCGGGCTCTTCGGCGTGGGCGAAGCTGAGGGTTTGGGTGCATAAATTGATCGCCCGCTCGAGCGCCGCGAGGAGCGGCGCCGAAACTTTGCGGGTTTCGGGATTCTCGGCCATCGCCAGGCGGTCGCTCACCACCAGCGCCGTCGCCAGCATGTTGCGGAGATCGTGATTGATCTTGCTCACCGCACCGCCGACGGCGGCAAGGCGGGCCTTTTGCCGGAGCGCCGCGCGCACGCGCTGCTGCATGACGCGAAGCTCGCGCTGGGCAACGCCGATTTCATCGCGCCGGCGGCTGCGCGACATCACCGTCGCCGCGTCCTCGGGCGCGCGCCGGAAGGAGACGAGATTGTCGCTCATCCGGCGCAACGGGCGCACCATCAGGAGGTGGAGGCTGAGGAATACCAGCCCGGCGGTGATCGCCGCCAGCACCAGCGAGAGCTTGAGAATGCGGCGCGAATAATCGAGCATTTCGGCCACCATCGGCCCTTCGTCAAGAAGGATATCGACCGAAGTTCCGTCGCCGTCCCGGGGCGCCGTGCCGATCACGCGGATGACGCGCTCGCCGCCGCCCGACATGGCGCCGAAGGCCTGGCGGATGAGCTTCCACGGCGTCTCTTCGGCCATCACGAAGGTGGCGCCGATGGCGTAGGGCATTTCCGACACCAATATGAGCATGCGCCATTCGTCGCGCTTGAGCGAGACCTGCAGGACACCGGAATGCAGCAACAGCATCTTGCGCAGGTCCTCGGTGACCATGCCGTCAGGCGCGGCTTCGACCGAGAGCGCGGCGATACGCGCGGCTTCGATGCGCTCCTGCAAATAGACATGGCGGTAGCGCGCCACCGAGGGCACATAGATAAAGACCTCGCCGATCAACACGAAGATGATCGTCAACACCAGCAAGCGCGCCGACAGGCTGCGGGTCAGAGGCGGCAGGGAAATCGGGGTTTTAACCAACCGTTATTCGTCCATTTGCTTCAGATGGCGCCACTATAGGCCCGGCGGCGGCATTATCCCAGGCGCTGCAGGAATCTCACTATGCGTTTCGTCCGCGGGCTGAACAGCTTGGGCGCGTAGTAGCTTCCGGCGGCGCGGGTGCCGGCCTCGGAAAGCGTCGGATAGGGGGTGATAGTCTGTGCCATGGCCGAGACCTTGAGCCGGCGCGAGACCGCGAGCGACCAGGCATGGATCAACTCGCCCGCCCCAGCCCCGGCGATGGAGGCGCCGAGTATGCGCCCGCCGGGCGCCACGACGAGCTTAATCAGGCCCTCGGTGCGGCCCGTGGCGATGGCACGGTCGTTTTCGGCGAATGGATGGCGGAGGATTTGGAATTTAATGCCGGCACGGCGCGCCGCGTCTTCGCTTAAGCCCACGTGGGCCAATTCGGGATCGCTGTAAGTTACCCACGGCACGGCGCGGTAATTCGCTTTCGCCGGCAAGCGGAACAGCGCGTTGCGCAACACGATGCCGGCCTGATAGGCGGCCATATGGGTGAAACGATAGGGCCCGGCGACATCGCCGACGGCAAAAATGCGCCGATTGGTCGTGCGCAGGCGCCGGTCGAGCACAAGCGCGCCATCCCGGGTGGCCACGCTGGCGGCATCGTGGCCGAGTGCTTCGATATTCGCGCGGCGCCCGGCGGCAACAAGCAGATGCGAGCCGCTAATCTCGACCGCGCCGCCAGTGCCGTTACAAGTGAGGCGGATATCTTCGCCCTCACGCGCCACGCCGACGGCCGCGTGGTTCTCGTAAAGGCCGACGCC
>PTKB01000153.1 GCA_002937555.1 Alphaproteobacteria bacterium MarineAlpha10_Bin2
TGTCGCCGTGGCGGCGCCACGGATTGATCACGTTGCCGTAATAGCTGGTGACGTTGGCCGAGCCCATGGCGAATTCGTCCATATTGGACTTGCCCAGCATCACCGCGCCCTCGCGCCACAGATTTTCAGTGACGGTGGATTCATAGGGCGGCTCGAAGCCGTCGAGAATATGCGAGCACGCGGTGGAGTGAACGCCGCGTGTGCAGTAGAGATCCTTAATCGCAAGCGGCACGCCTTCCAAGATGCCGCCCTCGCCGGCCGCCAGGCGCTTGTCCGCCGCATCAGCGCGATCGCGCGCATGGTCGAAAGTTTCGGCCACCAATGCGTTCAATTCCCGCGCCGCCTCGGCGGCTTGGATATGCGCCTCCGTCAATTCGCGGGCGGAGAATTCGCGCGCCTCCAGCCCGGCGCGCGCGGCGGCGATGGTGAGATCGGTAAGGGCGCTCATTCGACCACCTTGGGAACGACGAAAAAGCCGCCCTCGGTTTCCGGCGCATCGGCCAACAGGTCCTCACGCGGCGCCACCGCTCCGGCCTCGTCGGCGCGTTGGGGCAGGGTCACCGCGACCACGCTGGTCATCGGCTCAACGCCCTCGGTATCGACTTCGGAAAGCTGCTCGACCCAGGCCAGGATGGCGTTCAGTTCCTCGGCCAAGCCGTCGGTGGCCGCGTCCGCGACTTCGATGCGCGCCAGTTTGGCGATGCGCAGCACGGTGGCCTTATCAATTGCCATGTGTCAGGGTGCCCAAGCTGTAAAACTGCGAAATAAATCTCCGCCAACGCCTTAACCTTCAAGCTTTTCAAAGCCTTGGCGCTGCGAAAGGCGGCGAACGTAACACCGGGGCGGGTGAACCGCAACATGACGATTATGTCTCTCGACGCGCTTGCCGCCGGGCTGCCGGCGAGCAGCCGCTTGATCGGCCTCGATCCCGGCAGCAAGACGGTGGGCGTGGCGTTGTCCGACCCTTCGCGCATGGTGGCGAGCCCTACGGAGCATCTCAAACGCGGTAAATTTCGCGATCTCGCGGCGCGCCTCGAAGCGCTCGTTAAGACAGAGGAAGTGGGCGGCCTGGTCGTCGGCCTGCCCCTCAATATGGACGGATCGGAAGGCCCGAGCGCGCAGTCGGCACGCCAGTTCGCGGAAAACCTGGCGGCGCGGCTGGAAATCCCGGTGGCGCTGTGGGACGAGCGTCTCTCGACGGCGGCGGTGGAGCGCACCTTGATCGATGCCGATCTCTCGCGCCGCCGCCGCGCCGAGGTGGTGGACAAGCTCGCCGCCGCCTACATCCTGCAAGGCGCGCTCGACTATCTGGCGCGCTAGCTCTTAGCGGCGACGGTCTGGCTGCTCTCGACGACAACACCACGCTGAATCACCAGGGTGGCCAGCAACACGATGACAATGCCGGGAACGGTCATCGCCGTCGGTAGGCCACGGCCGGACGCCCAATCGAACACCAGCACGAAAGCCGGGATCAAATAGGAATAAGACTGTACACGGGTCGAGCCGATCGCCAGCGAGGTCGACTGAATCATAAAAAAGGTCAACATGGTCGGGCCGATGGCGAACCATGCCAAAGCGCCCCACACACCGGCATCGATCGTCCCCCAGGCGACCCGCACGAACTCTTCATTGGCGACGATCACGAACATGGCAGCGACCATCACCATGATCCAAAAACTCATCACCGGCACCGGCTCGCCCCGGTGCAGCTTGGGGATCAACGCCGCGTAGAGGCCCATCGAGATGCAGCCGCCGAAGAACATTGCGTCGCCCTTGCTCAGCTCGAGCGCAAGAAGCCGTTCCGGGTCGCCGCGAAACACCACGCAGAGCGCGCCCACCAAACCGACCAGAATTGCCACCCAACGGTAGCGCCCGAGGCGTTCGCGCATGAGGATTGCGGTGTAGAGCGCGGTAAAGCCGGGAATCGTCGTCGAAATGGCGCCGGAATTGAGAGAGTCGGTGTATTTCAACCCCTCGAACATGGACCAGAAAAATATAGTCGATAACAGAGACAGCAGACCGTAGCGCCACAAGCCGGAGAAGCCGGGCCAGCGTATGCCGTGACGCCATAGGATGTAGGGCGTGAAGAGAATTGCCGCGGCGCCGAAGCGAAGCGCCATCAAAACGCTGGCCGGCATGGTATCGGCAATTTCGTCGCCGAGGCTGAAGATCGTCGAGATAAAAAACATCGCCAGGATCGCCAGCCCATGCGACGTGGCAATGCTCACTTGTTTGCCCCGATCTCGATCACGCCGCGCTGGATGACGAGGCTGGCCACCAGCACGATTGCGATGCCCGGAAAAGTCATCAGCGGCGGTAAGCCGCGCCCGATCGCCCAGTCCACCAGAAGCACGAAAGCCGGAATGAAATAGGAATAAGCCAGCACCCGGGTCGGCCCGATGCGCGGCGTGGCGAACTGAAACATGAAAAACGAAATCACCGTGCTGACCACGGCGAGATAGACCACCGCGCCATAGACCGTCCATGTCGTCTCCGCCCAGGGGGAGCCCGCCAAATCCTTGCCGGCGATGGCGAGGTAGAGGATGGCGCTGAACAACAGGACCCAAAAGGTGGTCACGGCGGTCGGCTCACCCCGGTGGAAGCGCTTGATAAAGACGCCGTAGAAACCGAAAGCGAAGCAGCCTGCGAGAAAGATCAAATCGCCCCTGTTGACATCGAGCGCCACGAGCCGTTCGGGATCGCCGCGAAAGATGATCCACAGCGCGCCCACCACGCCCAGCGCCAGAGCGGCAAAGCGATAGCCGCCGAGGCGCTCGCCGGCCATGAAGAACGCGAAAATAGCGGAAAGCACGGGAACCGTCGTAAACAACGCGCTGGTATTGAGGGCGCTGGTATGGCGCAGGGATTCAAACATGCACCAAAAGAAAATCACCACCGTCAGCGCGATGACCGCGTAACGCCAAATGGCGCCCCAGCCCGGCCAATCCAGGCCGTGACGGAAATAGACATAAATGCCCATGATTAGTGCGGCGAGGGCGAAACGGAGCAGCATGAGGACGCCCGGCTCCAAGGCGAGCGCGATCTCCTTGCCGACCGGAAAGGAGGTGGAAACCATCAGATTGGCGATCAGCGTGATGACGTGAACGGCCATCACGCCACCTGCCGGCGAGGCGGGAGAAGCGGGGCGATTATTCATGAACGCGCAAAGATCGGTTATCCGGGCCGCCGCGTCCAGCACCGATTCGCGCACCGCCAGCCGATGCGGCGCCGTGCCGCAGGGTAAGACGGGGCCAATTTCGCCCATGATAAGAAACCCTTGGCACACCCAGTGTCGCGCACCTTGCCGCCCCGGCACGGCAGCATTAAGAATCGGTCTTTATGCAGCCTGTATCGCGGCCCAATGCGCTTGCCCAGCGCGATCTGCTCGGGATCGAGGGTCTTTCTCCCGACAGGGTTTCGGCGATTCTCGATCTTTCCGAATCCTATGTTGCGCTCAACCGCAACGCCCAGAAAAAATCGGACGTGTTGCGCGGGCGCACGCTGATCCTGCTATTTTTCGAAACCTCGACGCGCACCCGCACTTCTTTCGAGCTCGCTGGCAAGCGTCTCAGCGCCGATGTGATCAATATTTCCGTCGCCTCCTCGGCGATCAAGAAGGGAGAAACCCTGATCGACACGGCGATGACGCTGAACGCCATGCACCCCGATGTCATCGTCGTCCGCCACCCGGACGCGGGCGCGGTGCGTCTTCTCGCCAATCACGTCAACTGCGCGGTTATCAATGCCGGCGACGGCAGCCATGAGCACCCGACGCAAGCGCTCCTCGACGCGCTTACCATCCGCCGCCACAAGGGCCGGTTGGATGGTCTCCGCGTCGCGATCTGCGGCGATATCATGCACAGCCGGGTGGCGCGTTCGAATATTCTTCTGCTTTCGATGATGGGCTCGCAGGTGCGTCTGGTGGCGCCGCCCACGCTGGTGCCGCCGGCCATCGAGCGCATGGGCGCGGAAGTCTTCCACGATATGCGCGTCGGCCTTGAGGAATGCGATATCATCATGATGCTGCGCCTTCAGGCGGAACGTATGCAGGGCACCTTTGTGCCGTCGACACGGGAGTATTTCCGCTATTTCGGCCTCGATGAAGCCAAGCTCGCCATGGCCCGGCCGGATGCACTGATCATGCATCCCGGGCCGATGAACCGGGGCGTGGAAATCGACAGCCGTGTGGCCGACGACATCACCCGAAGCGCTATCCTGGAACAGGTCGAGCTCGGTCTCGCAGTGCGTCAGGCCTGCCTGGACATGCTCGGTCGCGATCCGGAAAGCGGGTGAACCTGCCATGACGGAAAAACGTACCGCATATATTAATGCCCGCCTCCTCAACCCGGAGAGCGGGCTCGATGCCGCCGGCGCTCTGTTGACCGAGGGCGCAGAGATCGCTGATCTTGGACCGCAGCTGTTTGCCGACGGCGTGCCCGACGGCATCGAGACCGTGGACTGCAGCGGCCATTGCCTCTCACCGGGGCTGGTCGATATGCATGTGCATCTGCGCGAGCCCGGCCACGAGCACAAGGAAACCATTGCTACGGGCGGCCTGTCGGCATTGGCTGGCGGCGTCACCAGTCTGTGCAGCATGCCCAACACCGACCCGGTGATCGACAATGTCGCCCTGATCGAATTTGTCCAGCGCCGCGCACGCGAAGCGAAAGGGGTCAAAGTGTTCCCGTTTGCCGCCGCCACCAAGGGTCTGGACGGCAAGCAACTGACCGAATTCGGCATGCTAGCGGAAGCCGGCGCGGTGGCCTTTACCGATGACGGGTTGCCGGTCGCCAATAGCCAGGTCATGCGCCGCGCGCTGAGCTACGCCAAGACCTTCGATCTCATGATCTCGCAACATGCCGAGGACCTGTCGTTGTCAGGTTGCGGCTGCATGGCCGAGGGCGAAGTCGCGACGCGCCTCGGTCTCGACGGCATTCCGGAGATCTCCGAAACCGTTATCGTGGAGCGCGATATCCGCCTTGTTGAACACTCAGGCGGACGCTATCACGTCGCTCATATCTCGACCGCCGAGGCGGTCGATTGTGTACGCCGGGCCAAGGCGCGTGGCCTCAGCGTCACCTGCGAGGCGGCGCCGCATCACTTCTCTCTCACCGACCTCGATGTCGGCGATTACCGCACTTTCGCCAAGATGGCGCCGCCCTTGAGAAGCGAAAGCAACCGCGCCGCTATCGTCGAAGGCCTGAAGGACGGCACCATCGATGCCATCGCCACTGACCATGCGCCGCACGACCAGGAAAGCAAACGCCTGCCGATGGCCCACGCGGCGAATGGCATTGTCGGCCTAGAAACCCTGCTGCCGCTGTCGCTGGAGCTATATCATGGCGGTCATATGACGCTCCTAGAGCTGTTGCGGCGGCTCACCCTGGCGCCGGCGGAGCTCTTGAAACTGCCGGTCGGGCGCTTGCGCAAAGGCGCGCCGGCGGATCTTCTGCTATTCGACCCTGACGTGCCGTGGGTGGTGGACACCGCGAAATTCCGCAGCATGTCAAAGAATTCGCCGTTCGACGGCCGCCCGGTTCAGGGCCGCGCCCTTCGAACCGTCGTCGACGGGCGCACACTTTTCACCGCCGGAACATAAGGCGTCGACTTCATGCCCGATCCGATCAGTTGGGCGTATTCCTGGCCCTACTATGCCGTCGCGCTTGCCGCCGGTTATGTGTTGGGCTCGATTCCAGTCGGGCTGCTGCTCGCCCGCCTGTTCGGGCATGGCGACATTCGCGCTATCGGCTCCGGCAATATCGGCGCCACCAATGTGCTACGCACCGGCAACAAACCGCTTGCCGCGGTTACCCTGTTGCTGGATGGCGCCAAGGGCGCCGCGGCGGTCTTGCTGGCCGCAATTTATGGCCCCGATTTGGCGCTCACGGCCGGCTTTGCCGCGGTCATCGGACATGTAGCGCCGGTTTGGCTGTTGTTTCGCGGCGGCAAAGGCGTGGCGACCAGCCTCGGCGTGCTGCTCGCTATCGACTGGCGGCTTGGATTGATTGCATGCGCCGTGTGGCTCGCGGTCGCGGCGCTGTTTCGCTACTCCTCGCTGGCCTCCCTGGTGGCGTTGGTTTCGGCGCCGGGCTTCGGTTATTTGCTCGCCGGGCGTCAGCTCTCCGAATTGGCGGCGATGTTGGCGGCCATCGTGGTACTCAAACATCACGGCAATATCCGCCGTTTGGTAAGCGGTCGTGAATCCCGAATTGGCGATGACAAGGACAAAGTCAGCGAATAGTTGACGAATTGACGATTATCTATTAATTGCTACTTATGGTTGACGCGCGTCCCCTTAGCGACAGCGAACGTCTCGACTGGCTGCGTTTTACGCGCAGCGAGAATGTCGCCCCTATCACGTTCATGGCGCTATTGGATCGCTACGGCAGCGCCGCGCAGGCGCTCGACGAGCTGCCGGCATTGGCGCGCAGCGGCGGCAGCAAGCGCGCGATCAAGCTGTGCTCTAAGTCCGCTGCCGAGCGCGAGATCAAGGCGCTGGCGGAATTGGGCGGCCGCTTCCTCGCCTGTCGTGAACCAGGCTACCCGGTGCCGCTCGCCGCTCTTGCCGATGCTCCGCCATTGATTGCCATACGTGGGCATGGCCATCTACTCGAAAGCGATATCGTCGCCATGGTGGGGGCGCGCAACGCCTCAGCCAACGGCGTC
>PTKB01000154.1 GCA_002937555.1 Alphaproteobacteria bacterium MarineAlpha10_Bin2
GCTCGCTCGCCTATCTCGACCAATTCGGGCTGCCGGTCGCGGCGCTCGACCATATGAGCGCGCGTATCGCCGACGGATACGACCAGTTGGCGCGTGGCGCCATCAGCCATGTCAACAAAACCGCCGCCGCGCTCGGCTGCAAACCGGGGCAAGATTGCCGCACTGCTGCCGAGCTGATGACCGCGGCTGTGCAATGGTCCGGACCGTCGCCCGAGTTTGGCGAATCGCGCTTTCTCCTGCGCGAACGCGTCGGTCAGCCACTAGTTTGGGGCGTCGATTCCACTTCCCTGCTGCGGCCTGAGGACAACGGAGCAGTGATGATCACCGCCTCGCACGGCGCCCTGTTCGCCAGTGCGGAAAAAAAACCGATCGCCGGACCGCCGCTCGCCGCCATCTTCAACGATGCCGGCGGCGGCGCCGACGGTTGCGGCTTCTCGCGCTTGGCCGTGCTCGACGGCGAAGGCGTCATCGCCGCCACGGTGGCGGCGGCGAGTGCGCGCATCGGCGACGCGCGCTCGGCCTGGGAAAGCGGTATAATTTCGCACACCAATGCCCACGCCCACGCCGCCGGCATCATCCCAGGAGACGATCTCCCCACTTTCGCCGACAAGGCGATTGCGGCGGAAAGAGGCGATTGATAGTAACGTTGTTGTACATTTCAGACGGGAGAAAGAAATGAAGCTGGACGGAAAGGTGGCGTTGATCACCGGAGGCACCTCCGGCATCGGCGAGGCCTGCGCCGAACTGTTCGCGGCGGAGGGCGCCGAAGTGGCGCTGGTGGGAAGCTCGGACATGGCCAAAGCGCAGGCCGTGGCGGCGCGGATCGCCGCGGCGGGCGGCACGGCCAAGCCCTATGTCGGCGATCTCAGCAAGGTGGACGAAATCGCTAAACTGGTGGCGTCGGTGAAGGCGGATTTCGGGCGCATCGACATTCTCGTCAACTCGGCCGGGCTGTTCTATCCGACGCCGGTCGGCGCCACCTCCGAGGCGGATTACGACCGCATGATGGATATCAATCTGAAGGGGATGTTTTTCTCAATCCATGAAGTGGCGCCGATCATGATCGCCCAGGGCGGTGGGCGCATCATCAATATTTCCTCGGTCGCCGGAGTCATGGCGCTCGGCACCTATTCCGCCTATTGCGCGGCCAAGGCCGGCGTCAATTTCATGACCCGGGCGCTCGCCCAGGAGTTGGCGCCGCACGGCATCCAGGTGAACGCCATCCTCCCCGGCAACACAGCGACGCCGATGAACGAAAACATCCGCACCGAGCCTGAATTGAAACCGATGTTCGACGCCATGGCGGCGCGCACGCCGAGCGGGCGCACCTATTCCGAGCCCATCGATATGGCGCGCGCGGCACTGTTCCTGGCGAGCGACGATGGCCGCGCCATGCATGGCGGACTGATGGTGCTCGACGAAGGCTTTTCGCTCGGCATATGAGGCAAAGGCTTCGGAGAACAGATATACTGAGCTGGCGCGTGACATATATGGAGCGAACGGCGCGACCCAAGGACGGCGCGCCGCCGGCGCCCGCCGGGGTGACATTCGCGCGCGAGGCCGATATCGGCCCCGATGCCTACCGCGACCTGCACCGCAAGGTGGGAGAGGAATGGCTGTGGTGGGAGCGCATCGTGTTCGACGATGCGGCTCTCTCGGCGGCGATATCCGATCCCGCCACGGAAATTTACATCCTTGGCGCCGACGGAGAACTGGCCGGCTTTACCGAGCTTGACCGAAGCGCCGCCGAGGCGCCGATCATCCGATATTTCGGCCTCGCGCCCGAATTTATCGGCCGCGGTCTCGGCGGCTATATGATGGAATCCGTTCTCCACCTGGCTTGGCGGCCGAACGTACGCCGGGTCACCCTCGATACCTGTGACTTGGATCATCCCGCCGCGATCTCCTTCTATCGCCGCCACGGCTTTGACGTGACGCATACGGAAGTACGCACGGCGGAAGATCCCCGCGAAGCCGGCATTCTCCCCATAACGGCGGCGCCGCATATTCCGCTCAACCGGCAACTCTGAAACCCCGGGGCTGGCACGCGCCGTGACACGGGATAGATAAAAGAGACATGTATCTCGACCGCAGGCTCTGGGTGTTTACGGAAGGCGTGCGCGCGCGCATGGTGGCGACCATTCTCTTGGGCCTGCTGGCGGCGGCGGCGGGGGTGGCGCGTCTAGCACTGTTGGGTTGGCTGCTGGCCAAGATATTCACCGGCCAGTCGGTTGCCGAGCTTGTGCTGCCGTTTCTCCTCACCGCTGCGGTGATGCTGCTGCGCGGTATTCTCGAATATTGCCGCACCATGATGGCGCACCGCACCGCAGCCGCCGTGCAAGTGACGCTGCGCCGGCGCCTCTACGAACATGTGATCGCCCTCGGCCCCGCTTATTTCGGGCGCGAGCGCACCGGCGCCACGCTCCTCACCTTGATCGACGGGGTCGAGCAGCTGGAAACCTATTTCGGTCAATATCTGCCGCAGCTTTGTGTCGCCACCTTGGCGCCGCTCGGCATTTTTGCCTTCATGGCATTTCTCGATCTACCGCTTGCCGGCGCGCTGTTTGGCTTTGCCATTTTCACCCTGGTGGCGCCGGCCGCCTTTCACCGCTGGGACCGCCGCGCGGCGCAAGCGCGGCAAAGCTCCTATGCCGCCTATGGCGCCGAATTTCTCGATTCGGTGCAAGGCCTCGGCACCCTCAAATCGTTCGGCCAAAGTGGTGCCCGGGCGCGCGATCTGGCGGCCAAGGCGCATGACCTGTTTCGTCGCACCATGTGGGTGCTGGCCACCAATTCGTTGTCGCGCGGCATCACCGACGGCGGCATCGCCATCGGCGCAGCGCTGGCGCTCGGCATCGGCGCCTGGCGCGTGGCGGACGGAGAAATCGGTATCGGCGTGCTGTTGATCGTGCTGATGATGGGGGTGGAGTTGTTCCGCCCGATGCGCGAACTGCGCATATTGTTGCATCAAGGCATGCTGGGCCAATCCGCCGCCGAGGGCCTGTTTGCCCTGCTCGGTGCCAAGCCGCTGGTGCGCGAAGCTGAGACCGGGGAATCTCCCTCCGCGGCCGAGTTGCAGCCTTCGCTTCGCT
Source organism: Alphaproteobacteria bacterium MarineAlpha10_Bin2 (assembly GCA_002937555.1). Classification (GTDB taxonomy): domain Bacteria; phylum Pseudomonadota; class Alphaproteobacteria; order UBA828; family UBA828; genus PTKB01. Next base: position 3,093 of record PTKB01000154.1, read on the forward strand.
TCGAGGGCGTGAATTTCTCCTATCCCGGCGGGCGCAAACAGGCGCACCGTGATCTGAGTTTCGAAATCAAGGCCGGCGAGCGCATTGGCATTGTCGGCCCGAGCGGCTGCGGCAAATCCTCCATCGTGCGTCTGGCGCTTCGGCTCTACGATCCGGACAGCGGGCGGGTGTTTCTCGGCGGCACGGATCTACGGACGTTGAGCTTCGCACAAATCCGCGGCCATTTCGCCGTCGTGCACCAGGACACCTATCTCTTTCACGGAACAGCGGAAGAAAATATCCGCTTCGGCAAGCCCGATGCCACGCGCGAGGAGCTGGAAGCGGCGGCGCGTTCCGCCAACGCGCATGATTTCATCTCGCGCCTGCCGCAAGGCTACGACACGGTGATCGGCGAGCGCGGCGTTCGCCTGTCGGGCGGCCAGCGCCAGCGCATCGCCATCGCCCGCGCGCTTCTCCGCGACGCGCCGTTTCTGGTGCTCGACGAAGCGCTCTCGGCGGTTGATGCGGAAAATGAAGCAATCATCCAGCAGGCACTCGATCGTCTGATGAAAGGGCGCACCGTACTTATTCTGGCCCACCGCCTGTCCAGCGTGATCGACGCCGACCGGATTCTCGTGCTGGAGGACGGTGCGTTGGTCGAGGAAGGCCGGCATGGCGCGCTGATGGCTGAGGGCGGTGTCTATGCGAAACTAATGGCGGCGCAGGCGACCGAAGCGGTGAGAAGCGGCGATGGCGAAGTGCCGCTCGCCGCGCCGGTAACGATGCCGGACGCCACGGCGCCGCTTGAGGATTTGCAACTCGACCAATTGCAGCCGGCGGATGAAATCCTGCGTGCCGGTCATATGGGCTGGTGGCGCGCTACCGGCCTCCTGATGCGTCTCGTCCGGCCGTTGCGCGGGCGCGTCGGCCTCGCCTTTTTGCTCGGCGTTGCGCGGGTCATGGCCTTTATCGGCGTCGGGGTGTTGAGCGCCTTCGTGGTGGCGGCGGTGCGCAACGGCGAGCCCTTCGGCGGGCTGCTGATTGCGCTCTATGCGCTGGCACCGTTCGCCGGCATTCTGCATTGGCTCGAATCCTGGGTCGCCCACGACATGGCCTTCCGCCTGCTTACCGAAATGCGCATCGCCTTATTCGCCAAGCTCGATGCGTTGGCGCCGGCCTATTTGCTGCGCCGGCGCAGCGGCGATCTGGTCGCCATAGCGACCCAGGATATCGAAAATGTAGAGTTTTTCTTCGCCCACACCGTGGCTCCAGCCTTCGTGGCGCTGCTGGTGCCGGCCGCCGTGCTTGCCGCCGTGCTGTTCTTCGGCTGGCCGATGTCCGCCGCCTTGGCGCCGTTCCTGGCGCTGATCGCCCTCTCGCCGTTCCTCATGCGCAAGCGCGTCGACCGGCTGGCGTCGCGCGCCAGCGAAGCACAGGGCGAGCTTAACGCCCACACCGTCGATACACTGCAAGGCCTGCCGGAGATACTCGCTTTCCGCCAAGAGGCGCGGCGCGGCGCGCAATTGATCGACTTGGTGCACCGCCACCATGCGCTGCGCCTGCCGTTCTTCCGCGATCTCACATTTCAGACGGCATTGGTGGAAACCGTGACCGGCCTCGGTGGCCTCGCCGTGGTCATCACCGGCGCGCTCCTGGTGAGTTCGGGCGACCTCGAGCGCACCATGCTGCCACTTCTCACCCTTCTTGCCATGGCCGCCTTCTTACCAGTTTCTGAAATCGCCAATATTGGCCGCCAGCTCGCCGATACGTTGGGCGGCACGCGCCGTCTGAATGCCGTGCACAGCGAGCCGGTGCCGGTGCGCGATGGCCCCGGCGTGACGTCTGCCGAGGAATCCGATGGCGGCGGGGTGGCGCTGGAGCTTGAAAATGTGCGCTTCACCTATCCCGGCATCAAGGCGCCGGCGCTGGAGGGAGTGAGTCTCTCTCTGGCGGCGGGCAGCACCCTCGCCCTGGTCGGCCCTTCGGGCGCGGGCAAGACGACGCTGGCAAGTTTGCTGATGCGGTTTTGGGACCCTGAGGAAGGTACGGTGCGTCTCAACGGGCACGATCTTAAGAATTGGCGCATCGACGATCTGCGCGGTCACATCTCCTTGGTGGCGCAGGATACCTATCTCTTCAACGACACCATTCGCGCCAACATACTTATCGCCCGTCCCGACGCCAGCGAGGCGGAAGTGGCGGCGGCGGTCAGTCACGCCGCTCTTGGCGATTTCACCGCCGCATTGCCGGACGGACTGGAAACGCAAGTCGGTGAGCGCGGCACACGCCTCTCGGGCGGCCAACGCCAGCGCGTCGCCATCGCCCGCGCCTTTCTCAAGGACGCACCGGTGTTGATTCTCGACGAGGCGACATCACATCTGGATGCACTCAACGAACAGGCGGTGCGCCGCGCCCTCGATGAGCTGATGATGGCGCGCACCACAATTGTCATCGCCCACCGCCTCTCCACCGTGCGCGACGCCGATCAGATCGTGGTGATGGACTCAGGCCGCGTGTGTGAAGCCGGCACCCATGCGGGCCTTCTCGCCAAAGGCGGCCTCTACGCGGCGCTGGTTTCGCGTCAACTGGCGGCGAGCGCCCAACCGGCGGCGGATTAAGAAACTCTCGCACCGAGCGCGCTTGACACCGGAGCCGCGCATCATAAGCTCTGGAATCAACCAAACGGGAGTCCCCATCGGGGGAGTAATAACAGGGAGAAAACCAATGGCTGACAGCGAAAAAACAGTTGATAATGGCGTAAATGTTCAGGCCTTACTCGACGCCCGCGTGGCGTTGGCCGACGCGCCCGAGGCGGCCAAGTTTCAGTGGCGCGCGAGTTGCGAGTGGAAGAACGGTACCCACAGCTACTCGACCGTCGAGGGTTATTTTGGCCTTGGCGAGCAGCACAAACACAAACAGGTCTTCACCTTCGATGCCGATCACCCCGAGGTTTTCGCGTCCGAAGACAAAGGCGCCGCACCCGTTGAATATGTGCTTGTCGGGTTGGCCAGTTGCCTGACCGCCGGCGTTGCCGCGGTCGCCCAAAATCGCAACATCCAGCTGCGCTCGGTCACGGCGACGCTCGAAGGCGGGATGGACATTCAAGGCATCCTCGGCATGGACAGCGATATCCGCAACGGCTTCGATGGCATCAAGGTGAGCTATAAAATCGACGCCGATGCGTCGCAAAAAGATATCGAGGCGCTCGTCGCGCAATCCCAGAAGCGTTCGGCGGTCTATGATATCCTGACCAACCCGACTAACGTCACAGTCGAGGTCAACTGAGCGCGCGCTGACTGCCGCGAGGAGCCCGTCCCGTTCGCACCACCACCGTCGTCATCGGCGGCGGCCAAGCCGGCTTGGCCATGAGCCGGTGCCTTAGCGAGCGCGCCATCGATCATGTCGTCCTGGAACGCGGTGAGATCGCCAACTCGTGGCGCACCGAGCGCTGGGATTCAC
>PTKB01000155.1 GCA_002937555.1 Alphaproteobacteria bacterium MarineAlpha10_Bin2
CGCCGCGTGGCGCCGCATTTCCAGGAGGGCCTGCAAAAATTCACCGATCATCCGCTGGTCGGCGAGGCGCGCGGCGTCGGCCTGATCGGCGCGTTGGAGATCGTCTCCGACAAGGCGACCAAGACGCCTTTCGCCGAGGAGCATCTGATCGGCGAACAAGTGGTGCGCAGGGCGCAAGCGAACGGGCTGATCCTCCGGCCGATCAGTGAATCTGTGATCTTCGCGCCGCCTTTCATCATCAGCGAGGCCGAGATCGACGATATGTTCGCCCGCACCGGAAAGGTGTTGGATGAAATCGAGGCGCATGTTCAAAAGAATGGTTTGCGCGCTGCCGCCGCAGCCGCGGAATAAAAACCAGTAAACAGAGGAGAAAACCTTATGCCAATCGGAGCCAACCTGCCGAGCGTTGCCCGCGTGCGGGATCTTGCCAATTCATTCGGCATCGAAATGAGCGAAGAGGATGCGGTGCTCTATCGCGGCTTCATGCAGGGGGCGATCAATTCGACGCGCCGTGTTGATGCGATGACCGAGGATAAGCCCGAGGTCAAATATCCGCGCACCCCGGGACAGCGCCCGAAGCCTGAGGACAACCCCTATAATGCATGGTACTGGCGCTCGGAAATCAAAGGCTCTGGCAAGGGAATTCTCAAGGGCCTCAAGGTTGGCATCAAAGACGCGGTCTGCGTTGCCGGCGTGCCGATGATGAACGGCAGCCGCCTCTTCGAGGGCTATGTCCCCGATATCGATGCAACCATTGTTACCCGCATTCTCGATGCCGGCGGCACCATTCTCGGCAAGACGAATTGCGAGGATATGTCGTTCTCGGGCGGTAGCCACACCTGCGCGCTCGGACCGGTGCGCAATCCGCACAAGCCTGCCCATTCGGCGGGCGGCTCGTCGGGCGGCAGTGGCGCTGCCATCGCGGCTGGCGATTGCGAACTGACCACCGGTGGCGATCAAGGCGGCTCGATCCGCATTCCCGCTTCGCATAATGGCATCGTGGGCCACAAACCCACTTATGGCCTGGTGCCCTATACTGGCGCCATGATGATCGAGATGACCATGGATCATGTCGGCCCGATGGCGGACAACGTTGAAAATTGCGCCCGTTTGCTGAGCGCCATGGCCGGTCCCGATCCGCTCGACCCTCGCCAGCGGGGCGTGATTCCAAAGAATTATGTGAAGGATTATACTGCCGCCCTCGGCAAGGGCTGCAAGGGAATCAAGATCGGCGTGCTCGAGGACGGCTTCGGTTTTCCCGATCCCTGGGGAGATACCGGACTACCGGGCAGCGAGAAAGTGGTCGACACGAAAGTGCGCAACGCTTTAGCGCGGCTGAAAAAGAAAGGCGCCAGCGTCACCAAAGTGTCCAACCCGCGCCATCAGGATGCTTTCCATTTATGGAGTGTCATCATCCTGGAAGGCGCCGCCGCGTTCATGTTGAAAGGCAATGGCATCGGCACCAACTGGGCCGGTTTCTACAACAGCCAGCTGCTCGACAATGTGGCCAAATCCGGGAAATCCCGCATCAACGATATTTCCGTATCGGCCAAGCTGGTGCTGCTTGCGGGCGAATATTTGCAGAATGATTATCACGGCCGATACCATGCCAAGGCACAAAATATCCGCGGCCAGATCAACCGCTCCTATGATGAATTGCTGGATAAATATGACGTTCTGGTGACGCCCACGGTGCCCATGGTGGCGCCGCTAATTCCCGACAATGACGCGCCCGTGGAAGAACGCGTCGGCCCGGCGCTCAACATGATTCACAACACCGCATGCATTAATCTCACCGGCCACCCGGCGATCAGCGTGCCCTGTGGCATGAGCAATGGCCTGCCCGTCGGTTTCCAAATTATTGGCAAGCATTTCGACGATCTCACAGTCCTCCGGGTCGCCGACGCGGTGGAAAATTGCGGCAACTGGAAAAATATGTAACGTGCTAAATGTGGCTTAGTTCGGCGCGGTCAAGCAATCGTCGGGCAGGCAGTCGATCGCCGTGAAGTCGCGATGGGCGATCCATTCAGGTCGCTGGAATTTGCGGATGTGATTGTCGACATGGCAGGCGCTGATATAGACGATGGTGCGGCTGTAAGGGCTCATATTTCCCGGTGAGCCATGCACCAAGTTGCCATGAAACATCAGTACCGAGCCGGCCTTGCCCAACGGCGCGACCATGCCCTTCTCCGCGGCTAGCGCGGTGACGGTTTCCTGATCCAGCGTCCATAGCGGATAGGACGTGGTGGCGCGGTCATGCCCGGCGCCGAGCACGCCGTCGCGGTGGCTGTCGGGGATCAGCATCAACGGGCCGTTACACGCCGTCACGTCTTCCAGAAACAGCGCGATATTAAGGGCGCGCGCCTCGGGCATTCCATCGTCGCGCGACCAGGTGCCGTAATCTTGATGCCATTGCCAGACATCGCCGTCGAACGCGGCCTTGGCGTTGATCTTGAATTGATGCACATAGACCGGCCCGCCGAGAATTTGGCTCACCGGCTCGACCAGCCTGGGATGGCGGCTCAAGCGTCGAAACGGTTCGGAATAATACTGCGCGGCGAAGGCGGTTCGCGGCGTCTTGCCGTCCTTCTCGCGCACCACCTCTTCGCGCCTGAGAGCGAAGATGCGCGGCACGTCATCCATGAGCACAGCGACCTCTTCAGGCGAAAACAATTCCTTCAGAAGAATCCAGCCGCCGTCCTCGAAATCCGCCAACTGCGCTTCGCTCAACTGCATGGTCTAAACGCTCCTCAAACCATCGCCAAGGCGTAAATCTCGTGCTGATAGCCTTCCATGTAAAGGCCGGTGCAACCGATCGGTGTCCAGGCCGGCCCCCGTCCTTTGCGCCAAATCTCTTCGCCGACCTGCATCACCTGCCGCCAGGCGCGCGGGTCCTTGTGAAACGACGTGATCTCGACGACATCCTCGAGGCTGGCACCATGCTTCTCCAAGACTCCGCGGATCTGGCTGAAGCAATAACGCGCCTGAGCCGCCGGATCGCCGCGCGCGACGATGTTACGATCGCCATCGGAAGCAACCTGGCCGGAAATGCCGATCAGCCGGCCCCCTTTCTTTTTCGCTGCGCCCGCGATGCGCTCCTTATGCCAATGCACGCTCGGAAGATTGGTGGCGATGCGCGGGCCCGGGCTGAAATCGGCGATGGCGCGGTAGGCGCCGACCATGCCGAGCTTGTGAAAGCCGGTCATGGCGATGGCGGTGTAGGACGTCACCCGGTTGATCGGCAGTCCGTCCACCACTTCGTTGCACCAGCAATTAACCGCATCGTCCATGCCGCGTGCGTCCTGATTGAAACAGATCATATCGACCACATCGTCGAGTCCGGCGCCGCCGGCTTTCAAGGTATCGCGCAAGCGGTCGTAGCAGACGCGCGCCTGAGCGTAATGATCGCCGGGCGAGATGACGTTTCCCGCCGCATCGGCGGAAACGATGCCGGAGGTGAACAGGTAATCGCCTTTTATGCAGGCCGCCGACATCGGCAGCTTGTTCATCCAGGCCATGGATTTCGGCGTCACGCATTTCTTTTTACCGGCGCCGAGATGGGCGATGGCTCGGATGCTGACGAGAAATTCGGGGTCATAGGTGCCGTGCATGCCGAGCGCCGTCCAGGCCGGGAAATCGTTCTTGAACACCTGCCGGCCGACATCGAAGACCTCGTCCATCTGACGCACATCGGTGTGGAACGACATGATATCGACGATATCCGCCATCGAGCCGCCGGCCTCCCTGAGGAGTGCCTTGATGTTGGCAAAGGCCGCCCGTGCTTGTGCCTTGACGTTGCCGATATTGCCCGGCTTGAGGCCGGCGTCGGCGCTCACCTGGCCGGAGATGAAAAGAAGGTCGCCGGCGCGCACCGCTGCCGACATGGGAAGCTTCCGCGCCCAACTATGGCTCTTCGGCGTGAGGTAGTCCTTTTTTTCCGATGACATGCTCACTTCCCTATCCCGCTACGGAATTCGCTTCTGAAAAAAAGACTCTATCGCATTTCGCCATGCCATAAAGCACCGTTTGGCGGTCTTAGCCCGAGGGAGGAAAAATCATGAGCCAACCGAAAACCTTGCTGGAAATGGCCGGCGCCGATATGACGCCGAATGCACTTTCCGATTCTACCCTCGTGCTGATCGATTGCCAGATGGAATATGTCACCGGCGCCGTGCCGCTGCCTGGCGTGGACGATGCGCTTGCCGAAGCGGGAAAAGTGCTTGCCCGCGCTCGCGCCGCCGCTGCGCCGGTCGTTCACATCGTGCATCAGGGACAGGCCGGCGGCGCCTTCGATCTCGATGGCGAAGGCGGCCAGATCGCCCCGCAAGTCGCGCAGTCCGGCGATGAGACAATCATCCGCAAGGGTCTCCCCAACGCTTTCGCCGGCACCACCCTGCACGACAAGCTGCAGGAGCTTGAGTCGAAAAACCTGATCTTCGTCGGCTTCATGACCCATATGTGCGTCAGCGCCAGCGTCCGCGCGGCGCTCGATCTCGGCTACCGCTCCACCCTCGTCTCCGGCGCCGCCGCCACACGCGATCTACCGACCCCGCCCGGCGGCGTGATCGACGCGGCCAGCCTGCATGACGCCAGCCTCGCCGCCATCGCCGACCGCTTCGCGATTATCGTCAAGAGCGCGGATCAACTGCCGGATTGAATTGGCGGACGCGCGAAAGGGCGGCAGCCCAAACCGATACAGGAAGCTCTTAAGTGCGCTTCAAGATCGTCAGTGAAAAGGTCTTTGAAGGCAGGAACCTTATCGCGCCGGTTCCGGTGGTTCGGCTGGTGCTCGATTTTGCCGAATTGTCCGATCACTCTTCTGTCCGGCTGGGGTCGGAATTCACGGCGTGCCTTGGGAATTTCTCTCGGTGTTGGAAGCAAACACTGGCGGAGGAAATGATCGAGACATGAATTCGGCGGCGGCTTTTCAGCGTGATGAATCGCTCCGCCTCGGTCATGTCGTTGTAGAGACTGCACTCGCCTTGCAACGCGCCGCCGGCGCGGAGGTTTCGTATGGCGCCGTCGACACCGAGATGGATGAATCTCCCGCTCGGCAGAAACTTATTTATGCCCATTGGGGAGGAGAATTCGGCGTCGGTGCCGGCCGCATCGTCATCGTTGCCGTTATCGAATTATTGAAAATCTCGCAGCAGAGCGGAGAAGCTTCGGTTGCGACGGACTATGCGCGCAAGCTGGTGAGCGTCATCCGAGCGCGCTGGCTCGATATGAGCACGGCGGCGCTGGTGCGCGAGGCGGTCAAGCGCGGTATTCCATGGCGCCGAATTAGCCCGGAGGCGCGCTTTGTCCAGTTCGGACAAGGATGCCACCAAAAAACCATTTACGAGACCGTAACCCACCGAACCTCGAGCAACAGCGCCTGGATGAGCCGGAACAAAGCGGTGACAAACCGGATTCTCGCCGAGACCGGGTTGCCGGTCGCGCGCCAAGGCACGGTCAAAAATCAAAACAACATTGCCGACGCGGCGAAAGCGGCGGTCAACATGGCCGAAAAAATCGGTTACCCCGTCGTCGTCAAACCTCTGAACGGTCAAGAGGGGCGCGGCGTGGGTGTAAACTTGAATGACGCAGCGGCGGTGCAGAAGGCCGTCGCGGAAGCGGCGAAATTTGAAAACGCGATAGCCGTCGAATCCTATATTGCCGGCGATGATCACCGCCTCCTCGTCGTCGACGGCAAGCTGATCGCCGCTGCCAGGCGCATCCCGGGGCATGTGGTGGGCGACGGCACCCGCTCGATTTCGGAACTAGTGGCGCAAGCGAATCTGGACCCGCGCCGGGGTGTAGGTTTCGAGACGCTGATGGTGCGCCTCGAACTTGACGCCCAAGCGGAACGTACACTCGCAACGCAAGGGCTGGATGCGGCGAGTGTTCCGGCGACGGACCAAATGGTTTATCTGCGCACGACCGCGAATATCGCGACCAGCGGGACAGCCCTCGATGTGACCGATAGCATCCATCCGGACAATCCCCGCGCAGCCGTGCGCGCCGCCACCACACTCGGGCTCAACGTCGCCGGCGTCGATATGCTGTCACCAGACATCAGCCGTTCGTTCCGCGAAAATGGCGCGGTAGTTTTGGAGGTCAATTCCTCACCCGGATTGCGGCCGCACTGGCTTGGTGATGAAACGCGGGATGTGATTGGGCCAATATTAGATTCCATTTACCCGCCGGGCGCGCCGTCCCGGGTCCCGATTGCCACCGTCACCGGAACCAACGGCAAAACCACGACGACGCGCATGACCGCCCGCATTCTCGAGCAAGCCGGACATACCGTGGGATTCACTTCCACCGACGGCGCTTACATCAACCGGGAGCGGATTGTCGAAGGCGATGTGGCGGGCAACCGCGGTGCGCGCGTGATATTGCAAAACCCGGAAATCGACATGGCGGTGCTGGAAAGGGCTCGCCGCCGAATCATTACCAGCGGGTTGGGGTTCGATTGGTGCGATGTGGGCGCGGTCCTCGATGTC